>JBBRHC010000387.1:0-3271 GCA_038223295.1 Opitutales bacterium | reverse complement strand
CTCGCGCCCACCCGGCCCATCCCGTCCTTTCATCTCTTCGTGTCCACACCCGCTCCGACCTCCTCCGCCGCCACCCCGCCCGCCCGCCGCCCGCTCTCCCTCGGGGTCATTTTCCTCACGCTCTACATCGACCTGATCGGGTTCTCCATCGTCTTCCCCCTCGCCCCCGATCTGCTCAAGTTCTACCTCGATCTCGACGGCCACGACGGCCTGCTCGGCGCCCTGCTCGCCCAGATCAACGCCGTCGCCAGCGCGCTCGGCAACACCACCCACCTGCCCGAAGTGCTCTTCGGCGGCGTCATCAGCTCCGTCTTTTCCGTCCTTCAGTTCGTCTTCGCGCCCTTCTGGGGTGGCCTCTCCGACCGCGTCGGCCGCCGCCCCGTGCTCCTCTACACCGTGGCCGGCACCGCGCTCAGTTACCTCGTGTGGGCGCTTAGCGGCAGTTTCTGGCTCTTCCTCGTCGCGCGCGTCCTTGGCGGTCTTTTCGGCGGCAACCTCTCCGTCGCCACCGCCGCCGTCGCCGACGTCACCACCCGCGAGGAACGCAGCAAGGCCATGGGCCTGGTCGGCGCCGCCTTCGGTCTCGGCCTCGTCACCGGCCCGGTCGTCGGCGCCCTCTGCGCGCGGATCAACCTGCTCGACTACGCCCCCGGCCTGGCCGCGTGGGGCGTGAATCCCTTCACCGTGCCCGCGCTCGTCGCCTTCGCCCTGAGCCTGGTCAACCTCCTCTGGATTCGCGCCCGCTTCCGCGAGACCCTCCCCGCCGACGCCGCCCGCCGCTCCGCCGAGCCCCGCCTGCGCAATCCCCTCCGCGCCATCCTCGGCCTCGACAACAAGGCCGTGCGCGGCGCCAACCTCGTCGGTTTCCTCTACCAACTTGCCTTCGTCGCCATGGAGGTCTCCCTCGTTTTCGTCAGCGCCCAACGCTTCGGCTACGGCCCCATGGACAACGGTAAACTCATGGGTTTCCTCGGCGTCTGCTCCATCGTCACCCAGGGCTACATCGTGCGCAAACTCCTCGGCCGGGTGCGCGAGACGCGCCTCCTCGCCGTCGGCCTCCTCTGCTCCACCGCCGGCCTGCTTGGCATCGGTTTCGCCCCCACCGAAGCCGTGCTCTATCTCGCCGTCGCCGCCCTCGCCTTTGGCGGCGGCCTCACCAACCCCGCCAACACCGGCCTCATCTCCCTTTACGCCACACCCGAGGAACAAGGCCGCGTGCTTGGCATTTACCGCTCTCTCGGCTCCCTCGCCCGCGCCATCACCCCGATTTGCGCCGGCATCCTCTACTGGACCGCCGGCGCCGCCACGCTCTACGCCGTAGCAGCCGCCCTCGCCCTCGCCGCCTGCGCCGCCACCTTCCGCCTGCCCCAACCGCAGCGCTAAAAACTCAGCCCAGCCCCGCCGCGAGCCGCGCCAGCCGCGTCACGACCCGCTCCCGGCCGAGCAACCGAAACAGCCTCGTCAGGCTCGGTCCCGCGCTCAGCCCCGTCACCGCCAGCCGCGCCACCGCCTGGTAATCGCCAAAGCCCAGCCCGCGCGCCTCGGCCAGCGCCTTGATCGCGGCCTCGATCGCCGCGTCGTTCGTGAAATCCGTCGCGGGCGAGCTCAGCAGCTCCACGAGCTCCGCCAGCCGCGCCTTCGGCTCGCCCTTGCCCAGCACCTTGGCCTTCGCCTTTTCGTCCACCGGATACTCCTCGCGGAAAAAATACGCCGTATACGCCGGCAGCTCCTCCAGCCCCTTTACCTTCGGCTGCGCCAGCCCCATCACCGCCGCGAAATAAGCCGCGTCCGCCCCCACCACTCCCGCCGCCTCCGCCGCCCCCGCGCCGCCTTCGGTCGCCAGCGACTCGAAAAACGCCCGCGCCCGCGCGCAAAACTCCTCCGCCGGCAACGCCAGCAGGTAGAGCATGTTCATGTGCGCCATCTTCTTCTCGTCGAAACGCGCGTTGCTCTGATTGACGCCCGGCAGGTCAAACAGCCGCACGATCTCCTCCCTCGACAGCTTCTCGCGGTCGCCACCCGGATTCCAGCCCAGCAAACAGATGAAATTCACCAACGCCTCCGGCAGGTATCCGCGTTTCTGATACTCCTCGATCAGCGCGCCCTGGTCGCGTTTCGACATTTTGCCCGGCCCGTTTTGTTTCAGGATCAGCGGGATGTGCGCGAATATCGGCGGCTTCACCCCAAACGCCTCGAACAGCGCCACGTGTTTGCTCGCGTTCGACAGGTGATCCTCGCCGCGGATCACGTGCGTGATGCGCATCGCGATGTCGTCCACCACGTTGACGAAGTGGAACACCGGGTTCCCGTCCGAGCGCACGATCACGAAATCCTCGTCCTCGACCCGCTCCACCCGACCCCGGATCGCGTCGTCGATCACCACCGGCGCCGCCTTCACCTTGGTCACCGTCTTCTGGCGATGCTCGTCATACACCTCGTGGCGCTCGCCGATCAGGCGAAACCACGTCGCGCCCTCCTTCTCGTAGGTGCGCCCCGCCGCCTTCAGCCGCTCCAGATACTCGCGATACACCGCCCCGCGCTCGCTCTGCCGATACGGGCCATGCTCGCCGCCGCCGCACCCGCCCACCTGCGGGCCCTCGTCCCAGCCCAGCCCCAGCCAGCGCAGCGAGTCGTGGATCACGTTGAGAAACCGCTCCGAATTCCGCGCCGCGTCCGTGTCCTCGATGCGCAGCACGAACACGCCCCCGGTGTGGCGCGCATACAGCCAGTTGAACAACGCCGTGCGGGCGCTGCCGATGTGGAAAAACCCGGTGGGACTCGGGGCAAAACGAACGCGGACTTGGCTCATGGGAAAAACGTAAACGGTGGGCGGCGGCTTCGGAAAACCGCCCACCCTGCCCGCCCCCGCCCCCGCCCCGCAAGCCCGGAGGATCACCCGCCGCGTTGCCGGGTGTAACAGAAAGTGATGCGGTGGCCGTCCCTCCGGCGTGGCACGGGCGTGCCGCCCGTGAGCGAATGGGCATCCTGCCCGTTCCCTGCCGATGCCTTGGGCGGGGCGCCCCTGCCACTTTCGACCCGCTGACCTCACTTCCTGTCGCACCCCGCGTTCCGTCAGCGCGAAGCTGACTTCACCACCCGATCCCCTCGCGCCAAACCACACCACGGGAAACTAAGCCTTGTCATCGCCTCCCTCGCTCCCTACCCGCTCGCATCTAATGAAGTCCCTCGTCATCGCCGAAAAGCCGTCCGTCGCGGCCGACCTCGCCAAAGCCCTCGGCAAAGTGCCCAAAAAAGGCGACGTCTACGAGAA
>JBBRHC010000386.1:0-3284 GCA_038223295.1 Opitutales bacterium | reverse complement strand
GATGGCGCAAGAAGTTGGATCAGATGGTCGTTCGTGAATCCCGAGGTGCACTGAATAGTGCATTGAGCGGGTGAACAAACGAGCAGATGACCAGCAGATTGCGCCAGATCGCGGCGATCCACTTCGGATTTCGGGTTTAAGATGAAGGAAGGGCGGCGTTGATGCGTGATTCCAGTGCGCTGAGCGCGCCGACAAGTTCGTCCCACGTGGGCTGCGGGCGGAAAAACATCTCTTGCATGGCGCGGTAGTCGGCGGCCAAGGCGGTGAGCCGTGCCGGTGGCGGGATGAGTTTGAAGGTGCCGGGGACGGCAGTCTCGTAGTTGGCCCATGCGGCTGCAAAGAAAACCTGCTTGTGGGCGACCACGCGGGCACGGAGGTCGTCGCGTCCGAGAGCGGCGTCACCGGCTGAGTGCGCGGCCAGGGCGGCAAGATCCGCGTAGTGGCGGGAGAAACGGTCTGGTATGGCCTTGTCTGAGGGGCGATGAACTTCGGCATGCAGGATCGTCGCTTTCTCCCAGAACGTGCGTTCAATATCGAGCACGGGCACGCTGAAAGACGCGGATGGAAAGGCGTCCGGGAAGGCCTCGGCAATGTAGGGGGTGAGGCTTTGCTCGGTTACCGGCCAGCGGTCGGAGCGCGCACCACACTCGATCTTCACCACAGGACGAACGTAAGCGGCGCCAGAGTCGGCCGTGAAAACAGAGGGATAAGCGAAGAGGAGCGTTTGGGCGTCGTCAGGGGCGACGGTTAGGCTCCAGCCGCTGGGACCGAGCACGGAGGTGAACCGCGCATGGAGTGCCGGGGCGACCTCGGTGCGGAGTTTGGCGGCGCAGGCTTCGGACAACTCGTCCAGCAGGCGGGCGCGTTGCTTGCGACTGGCGGCGGCCTCCGGGTCGCGTTCCCCGGTGAAGCCGAGCCACTCGCGGCTCAGGGAGATGTCGATGTCTTCGGAGAATCGGTGGATAACTTTCCAGACCTTCGAGAGCGACGTGCCGCCTTTGAAGATGAAGTGGGCACGGGCATCGGGCAGGTCGAAAAGCTGGCGCAAGGTCCAGCACACCCAGGCGTCCTTCTCCACCATGAGTGGTTTTATTCCGGTAAGCGCATCCACCTCTCTAAAGAGTTGGATGAGGTCGGGCGGGCTTAGGTCAGGAAGCGGAGGTGTCATCATCGCTGGCGAGTTCGCGAAAAAAAGGGCGCATCCAAGCGGGGACGTAGCGGAGATCTTCGAGTAGTTGTTTTTTATCTTTTGGGCCGAGCCGACTGCTGAGCGGGCGCAACCGGTCAGTCGTGATGTGAACGCGACCAATGTTGCGGAGCGCCTCTGCCAACCAGCCGCTGGCCCGGCCGGCGAGGGCCATGCTCTTGGGGGAACGCTGGCGGAAGATCACTTCGGATTTTCCCTGCGCAGGCTGGATGCGGGAGCGTCCGGCGATACCGTAACTAAGCCGTGCGGCGACCTGCGTGCTAAGGCCGAGGGCGTTTGCGGCATGGGCTCCGGAGGGGAGGAGCTTGAGGGCATCGCGCCGGGCAATGGCTTGGGCGACGGAATCTGCTCCAGCCCCGACGGTGCCGATGAGCGGATGCTGGCGAGGCGTTTCGTAAACCCCGCGCTGCACCCGCCGGATGGTGCCCTTACGCAAGAGACGGGTAAGAGTCATACCGACGGAGCGTGGATCGCCGAGGTCAGCGAAGTCGCTAGGAGTAAACGACCACGGAGCGCCTTTCGCACGAATGCGACGCAAGAGCTTGCCGGAAAGCAGCCCGTAGGTGGATGGAGTTTTAATCATGTTGAAAGTGTAGGCCTATATTTTCAACAAGCGCGAGGTGGAAATAATGGAGTTAAGTGGCGTTGGCTGTGTTCAGAGACTGTCGGGAAGGAGCACGTAAACGCCAAGCACATCGACCGGGAGTGAAGGAGTCACGGTGTAGCGGCCCAAGTCGGCGGCGGCCTCGCGCACGCGGCGGTGGTCTTGGAGCAGGGCGTCGGCCCGATGGGTGGCGAGGGTTTCTATGCGTTTGGTGCTGGAGCGGAGGAGCGCGAGGGCGTGGTTGATTTCGCGGGTGGCGGTATCGGGCGGAAGGTTGCCACTGGGCTTCACCTCCAAGGGCCGGAGGAGTTTGGTGTCGTCGAGCCAGCGGGGATCGCTGCGCCCCTCGCAGGCGAGAGCGACGGTTTCCTCGGCCAGGAGCGTGCGGGTGGTGTTGCGCTTTTGCGACGAGAGCTGATGCCTAAGCCGGAGCAGAAACAGCGTCGTGACCACAGTGACATCGACGGTGACGGTGGCGGCGCACCGGGCGGCGAGTGGGGACGCATCCTGCAAGGCACCTTCGAGCAAGTGGTCGGCCAGCAAGGCGACCAGCGGGTGGGTGCGGTGGATGAAGTGCGCGCGGGCGGCGGGCGGGTAATGGAAATCCACCAGCATATCGCGGTCGAGATCCTCTTGGGCGAGGCGCTCGCGCAAGGCGGGCGGGAGGTGCTTGGGCAGGAAGCGCCAAGCTTGGCGGAAGGACTCAAGCGTGGCATTGAGGCGGGCGCATGCATTGGTGACGAAGCGGGCTATGGCGGTCTCGTCGCCGATCAGGTCGAGTTGGCGACGCCACTCGGGAAGCACCTCCTCGGGCTTGATGCGGGGCTGGGCGAAGACGGTGCGGTTGGCCTTGGCGTGCTCGCGGGCGTCTTCCCCTGCGGTGGGTTTCCGCGACGCAGAGGTGCGCGATCATTGCTCTGCCCTTGGAAACACGGAACGCGCAGTAGCCGGCAAGGTCGGTGCCGCCGACCGATGCTGCGAGCAAATGCCCGCGCACCGCGTGGTCCTCGAATGCGCCGTCGGGGAAGAAGCCCAAGGTGCCGCTGTGTTTGCGCCCGAGCAGTTTTACGGCGGGCAGTAGCGCGCTCGTTAAGCCGATGGCGGAAATGGTGACGGGAGAACTCAAGGGCCGTAGATCAGATACTATGCGGAGTTATCGGCCTTCAGCCATGCACGGCCTTTGTCGGAGATATCCCAACGTCCATTGGGCGAACCCTGCTTCATACGTCCATCACCGTCGCCGTTGACCATGTGATTACGTGCCCATTGGCCGGTATTCCGCCAACGGATTTGCTGGGCATCCGATTGGTGCGCCTCGAAGCCGTCCTTGGGCTTAAACCCGAAATCCGGAGTAGGAGCCGATGAGATGGCGCAAGAAGTTGGATCAGATGGTCGTTCGTGAATCCCGAGGTGCACTGAATAGTGCATTGAGCGGGTGAACGAACGAGCAGATGACCAGCAGATTGCGCCAGA
>JBBRHC010000385.1:0-3306 GCA_038223295.1 Opitutales bacterium | reverse complement strand
GAGGCGATCGCGGGTGTAGCGGGAGACGCATAACACGCGGTCAACGCGACCCAGGGCGAGGCGTTGCGCGGAGGGCAGCGGGTCCCAGACCTCGATGCCATGGGCGATGAACGCGAGCCGCCCGCCGGGGCGGAGCGCGACGGCGGCGACGGGGAGCTGGGCGACGTGGCCGCAGACGATGCGGGAGGCGCCGGAGCCGGCGGCCCAGGCGGCGCGCGCGAAGGCCGGCTTGGAACGGGAGGCGGCGAAGACGGCGAGGGGTTTGCCGTTCACGAAGAGCCCGGCGCTGAGGGGCAGGCTCGCGAGGTGTTCGGGGGTATCGTTAAGGGCGACGAGGACGAGCGAGGTGACGAGCGGGTCTTCGGCCAGGGCGGACAAGTAAAGCCGTAGGATGCGCTGGATGCCGCCGTCGGAGGCGGCGAATTCGGGCGCGAGGAGGACGACTTTCATGGATCGGGCGAAGGGGCGAAGGGCGAAGGGAGAGGGACGAGGGACGAAGGGCGGGGTTAAGTAAAATGAGTGCTAGTAGCGTGCCTGGCGGTTGGCCAAGTGGATGAGGATGGCGAGGGACCAGACGCGGGACCAGGCGCGGTCGTCGTGGCCGTCGCGGAAGGCGCGCCAGAGGCGGCCGGGCAGGTAGGGGTCGAAGAGGCCGGACTTGGCGGCGGAGGCGGAGCCGAGCGTCTCCTCCATGAAGGGGCGGAGGGGGCCGCGCAGCCAGAGGGGGAAGGGCAGGGTGAAGCCGCGTTTGCGGCGCGTGAGCAGGGCGGGCGGGAGGAGGTCGGCGCAGGCGGCGGCGAGGTGGGCCTTGGGCGCGGCGCCGCGCGGGTAGAGCAGGGCGGGGTCCTGGGCCCAGGCCCACTCGACGAGGGGGAGATCGACGAAGGGGACGCGGAGCTCGAGCGAGTGGCGCATGCTGAACTTGTCGGAATCGCGCAGGAGGAGGTCCGCCATGTAGCCGCGGGTCTCAGCGAGGCTGGCGAGGAGGGCGTAGGGGGCGCGGGCGCCGGCGGGGCGGCCGGCGAGGATATCGGCCCAGGCGGCGGCGAGCTCGGCGTTGGCGGCGTGGCTGTTGAAGTTAACGATGCTGGACTTTTGGTTGAGGACCTTGGCGCCGTGGCCTGAGGAGGGGGCGAGCAGGCGGGCGATGTTTTTGTCGGGCAACACCCGTCGCTGGGCGAGGGCGAGGGCGGCGGGGTCGCCGACGAGGCGGAGGCTGATGGCGAGCTGGCGCGCGGCGGTGCCGCCGCACTCGAGCGCGGCGAGGGCGGCGTGGCGGAGCGGGACGGGGAGGCTCAGCCAGGCGGGCGACCAGCGCCCGAGGGCGGGGAGGCGGCGGAAGGAGGGGTAGCCACCGAGAAGCTCGTCGGCGCCGAGGCCGGAGAGGGCGACGGTGACGCCGCCGTGGCAGGCGGCGCGGGAGGCGTAGTAGGTGTTGAGGCCATCGCCGGTGGGCTGGTCGATCCGGGCGAGGATGTTGTCCAAATCGCCCGCCACCTCGGCGCCGGTGAGCACGTGGGTGTGGTGCTCGACGCCGAGGTGGGCGGCGGTGGCGGCGGCCTCGTCGGCCTCGGAGAAGCCGGCCTCCTCGAAGGCGATGGTGAAGGTGCGGAGCGAGGGGCCGACGTGACGGGCCATGAGCGCGACGACCACGGCGGAGTCCAGGCCGCCGGAGAGGAAGGCGCCGACGGGCACGTCGGCGGCGAGGTGGGCCCGGATGGAGTCGTCGAGCCGCTCGCGCAGCTCGCCGCGCAGGGCCTCCGCGGTGGCGGCGGGCGGGCCGGCGCGGGCGCGGCCGGCGGCGAGGGCGTGCGAGGGTATCCACCAACTGGATACCTCGGCGCGGCCGGAGCGCCAGCGCAGCTGCTCGCCGGCGCGGAGGGCGCGGATGCCGGCGTGGAGGGTGCGGGGGGCGGGGATGGTCTGCCAGCGGAGGAAGTCGGCGGCGGCGTCGGGGTCGAGGCCGGCGGGGACGTAGCGGGAGACGAGCAGGGGGCGCGTCTCGGAGGCGAAGAGCAGGGGGCCGGCGGCGTCGGCGTGGTAGAGGAGGGGCTTGATGCCGAGGGCGTCGCGGGCGAGGAAGAGCGTTTGCTCCAGGGCGTCCCACAGGGCGAAGGCGAACATGCCGCGCAGGCGGGGCAGGACGGCCGGGCCGTCGAGCGCGAGGGCGGCGAGGAGCACCTCGGTGTCGCACTCGGTCTTGAAGACCCAGCCGCGCGCGGCGTAGGCGGGGCGGAGTTCGCGGAAGTTATAGATGGCGCCGTTGAAGACGAGGTGGTGGCGGCCATCGGGCGAGACCATGGGCTGACGGCCGTTGGCGGGATCGAAGATCGCGAGCCGGCACATGCCGATAGTGGCGGGGCCGCGGGTGACGAAGCCGGAGTCGTCGGGGCCGCGATGCGTCTGGGCGGCAAGCATGCGGGCGACGGCGGGTTCGCGCGTGGCAGGGGTGTGATGGTGGGAGACGAAGCCGGCGATGCCGCACATGGGCTGGAGGGTGGTAAGGGAGGCGAAGCGGACGAAAAGGGGAGGAGGCGCGGACGGCCCGGGGATCAGGCGCGGATCGAGGCGGCGATCTCGGCGGATTTTTCCGGGGAGACGAGGGCGGCGACGAGGGCGAGGCCGAAGTCGAGGGCGGTGCCGGCGCCGCGCGAGGTGAGGATCGAGCCGTCGCGGACGACGCGCTCGTCGGCTAGGACGGCGGGCAGTTCGCCGGCGACGCTGGGGTGGGCGGTGTAGCGGCGGCCGGCGAGCAGGCCGGCGTCGTGGAGGACGGCGGGGGCGGCGCAGATGGCGGCGAGGAGGGCGCCGGCGGCGTGGTGGCGGGAGACGAGCGCGCGAACGGCGGGCGAGGCGCGAAGGTGTTGAACGCCGGGGCCGCCGGGCAGGAGGAGGCAGTCGTGGGCGGGGGCGTCGGCGGGGAGGTCGGCGAGCAGGCACCCGGCCTCGAGGACGAGGGCGTTGCGCCCGGTGACGCGGCGGGTGGGGCCGAGGGCGGCGACGGTGACGGTGCAGCCGGCGCGACGAAGCACGTCGATGGGCGCGACGGCCTCCAATTCTTCAAATCCTTCAGCTAAAATGGTCAGGACCGTGGGCATGGTTGGGCGCGGCTTCCTGAATGGGGGTATGGCGATGAGAATCGCCACTAAAACCATAGCTGAGGCATAAAATACGGAGTTTAACCCGAAATCCGAAGTGGATCGCCGCGATCTGGCGCAATCTGCTGGTCATCTGCTCGTTTGTTCACCCGCTCAATGCACTATTCAGTGCACCTCGGGATTCACGAACGACCATCTGATCCAACTT
>JBBRHC010000384.1:0-3309 GCA_038223295.1 Opitutales bacterium | reverse complement strand
CAAGTCGACAACGGCACCGGAAAATACCGCATCCAAGGCCTCCCGCGCAACCTCTGGAGCGCCCTCGCCACCTACAAATGGGATAGCGGCTTCGGCGTCTCCACCGGCGTCGTCGTGACCACCGACATTAACAACAACGTCGCCGGCACCCTCGTCATTCCCAGCCAATACACCCTCGACGTCACCGGGTTCTATCAGGCGAACAACTGGTTTGCCCGCCTCGCCATCCTCAACGCGACGGATGAGGAAAACTTCAGCCCGCCCAACTCCGTCTACGGCAACGAGTCCATCCTCGCCGATCTCCCGATCCGCGCCGAACTGACAGTTGGCTACAAGTTCTGAGTCCCCGTCGGCCCCCCGCCTGCCTTCATGCGGGAAGCCTTCCGCCTCAAGCCGCCACCCGTCCGGGTGGCGGCTTTTTCTTGGCCCCTCCCCGCGCCCCCCCGCCATCCTTCCCTCGTAGGATTGAGCGTAAGTTCAATACCCGCGCCAACCCGCCCTCACCCTCCCATCTACCTTTCCCTCCCCCTCCCCCTCGCCCGCGCCGCCTCCCTCGCCCTCTCCCCCCGCTCCCCCTTTCGATTGAAGATCCCGCTCGCTGTTTCCTCCAGCCCCCACCCACGCTTAAAGGAACCACATCCCTCGTTTGGCTCCGCGCCTTTCAAACCGCGCGCAACCCGCGTTCCGTCATCTACTAATCGACCATGCAAGACCTCTTCCTCTTCCCCATCGCCGATTACTGGTGGTTCTATGGGCTCTTCACCCTCTTCGTGCTTGGCATGCTCGCGCTCGATCTCGGCGTCTTCCACCGCCAGGCCCACGAGGTCTCGGTCAAGGAAGCCGCCACGTGGAGCGTCGTCTGGATCTCGCTCGCGATGCTCTTCTGCTTCGGCTTCTGGCAGTACGCGCAGTGGAAGTTTCCGCAGTATCCCCCGCTTCTCGCCGCGTTGGCCGCGCAAGGAGTCACCGAGCCGCTCGCCATCGCCGCGGAGGCCACCCGCCTGGCCAACCAGACCGCGCTCGAATTCCTCACCGGCTTCGTGGTCGAAAAATCCCTCTCGGTGGACAACATTTTCGTATTTGTTGTCGTCTTCGGCTACTTCGCCATCCCCGCCAAATACCAGCACAAGGTGCTCTTCTACGGCATCATCGGCGCCCTCGTTTTCCGCATCATCTTCATCTCCCTCGGCGCCGCCCTTATGCAGTACGAGTGGGTCATCTGGATCTTCGGAGCCTTCCTCGTCCTCACCGGCTTTAAAATCCTTTTCGCCCCCGAGAAACCCCTCGAGCCGGAAAAAAATCCCGTCATCCGCCTGCTTAAAAAGCTCTTGCCCATCACCCCGACCCTGGAGGGCGAGAAGTTCTTCGTCCGCAAGGACAAGATCCTCTACGCCACCCCGTTGTTTGTGTGCCTGGTTTCTCTTGAGATCACCGACATCGTCTTCGCCGTCGATTCCGTGCCCGCCATCTTTGCCATCACCAAGGAGCCTCTCATCGTATTCACCTCCAACATTTTCGCCATTCTTGGCCTGCGTGCCTTGTTCTTCCTGCTGGCCGCCGTGATGCATAAATTCTGGGCCCTCAAATACGGCCTCGGCGTCATCCTGATCTTCGTGGGATTGAAGATGGTCTGGCTCAACCACGCCTTCGGCGGCAAGTTCCCCGTCGCTTGGTCCCTCGGCATCATCGGCGGCGTGCTCGCCCTCGCCGTCGCGACCTCCCTCGCCTTCCCCCGCAAGCCGGAACACCCGCCGGGCGCGCCGGCCGTTTGAGCTAGCCGGCGATCCAGGTTTTTAAGGCATCGAGCAGCCGGATCGCCGCCTCGCCAAGGAAGTAGAAAAACGCGATCCCGC
The DNA here is from genome assembly GCA_038223295.1 of Opitutales bacterium. Taxonomy (GTDB): domain Bacteria; phylum Verrucomicrobiota; class Verrucomicrobiia; order Opitutales; family Opitutaceae; genus IMCC26134_A. The sequence goes on along the minus strand of JBBRHC010000384.1, from coordinate 1,456 downwards.
CCGCGCCCACCCCGTAGCCGACCGAGATCGCCACGCCATCCCGCTCCAGCAGCCCGCCCGCCACCAGCACGATCAGCCAGGCCGGAAACGCGTTGGTAAACGGGATCGGCAGCGGCAGGAGCAGCACCGCCGCCGCCAGCATCATCGCCAGCGCATGCACCCGCACCAGCGCCGGCGTCTCCGCCAGCCACGTCGCGCGTGGCCGGAGAAACTTCTCCAAAAACCGCAGCACCCGCCCCGAAAACTTCAGCACCGAGCCAAAAAACCCCGGGGGCAGCGGCTTCGCCAGCAACCGCGCCGGCAACCACGGTTTCCGCCCCAGCGCCAGCCGCAGCGAGATCAGCCCGATCGCCAGTCCCAAGGGCGTGGACAAAAACGGCAGCGGCACCGGCGTGATAAACGGCAACGCCAGCAGGATGAGCACCAGCGTCCACGCCCGCCCCTTCAACACCTCCACCACCTCGCCCAGCGTCAGCGGCCCCTCCGCGAAGCGCTCGCGCAGCGCCGCGATCTCCTCCGACAGCTTTTTCGGCGCCGGCCGCGTGCGCGCCTCGCGCCGCGCCGCCCGGATCGCCTCGCGCGCGCCCTCCCGCGACACACTCCGCTTGCGTGCCGCCATACGCCTCAGGTTCCCCGCTTGTTGCCGTAGAGCTCCACGTGCAGCCGGTGCGCGTAGCGCCAGCCGCGCGCCTTGCACGCCTCGCCCAGCCACGCCGAGCGCGCCCGCATCGTCTCCAGCGTGGTCGCCTCCGGCATCAGCAACACCTTGTGCGGCGGTATGCGCCCCGCCCCGCCCGTCTCCAGCTCGCCGAGCAGACCGGCGATCTCGTCCATGTCCTCCGGCGCGGCGACCACGAACTTGAATTGATACGCGTATCCATTATCCAACCACGCCCGGATCGCCTCCGGCCGCCACCGCGTCGCCTCGTGCCGCGCCACCCAGCCCGCCCCCGCCCGCTCCGCCGCCGGGGTGGAGTTTTTCAACTTTGGCGAGATCGACGCCAGATCGCAGGCCAGCCCCGCCGGCGGCGCCACCGTGCCCGCCGTCTCGATCGTGATGTGGAATCCCGCCGCCCGCAGCCCCGCCGCCAGCCCCGGCAGCTCCGGCGCGATCATCGGCTCCCCGCCCGTCAGCACCGCGTGCCGCCCCGGGTGTAGTTGCGCCTCGGATACCAGCTCCGCCGGCGCGCGCTCCGTCCCCTCCGGCCGCCACGAGGCGTAGGGCGTGTCGCACCACGCGCACCGGAGGTTGCACCCGCTCGTGCGGATGAAAAACGAGGGCACGCCCGTCAGCTCCCCCTCGCCCTGGATGGAGTAAAACGTCTCCGAGATCAGCATACGCCGCCCTTCCCCTTTGTCTCCCCCCCCCCCCCCCCCCCCCCGGCCCCCCGGCGCCGGCCCCGGTGGCCCTGAAACGGCGGGGGCCCCCCCGCCCCCCACCCCGCGGCCGCCCCCC
>JBBRHC010000383.1:0-3325 GCA_038223295.1 Opitutales bacterium | reverse complement strand
CAAGGAGCGGCGGTTTGTAACCGCCGAAAGACCGCCGCGGCAAACGGGCGCTTCGAAAGCGCCGATTCGTCATTCGTCACAAATCCAGCGACGTTCGTCCCAAACACCTCGCGTCCTTCCTTCCCTCCCATGCGCTCACTCGTCGACCTACGTCGACCCAATGACCGAAGACTTTGCCTGGAAATTCTGCCGCGCGCATAAAATCGCCGCGACCCGCTACCGTGCCGTCCTCATGCGCCGCTCGCTTTATCCGGCCGCACGCTGGCTCGCCCCGCTCCTCCGCCTGCTCGACCCCGAGTTCTTCGCCGCCGATCACGAATGCCTCGAAACCATCGGCCGCCTGCGTCGCCTGCGCGATCTCCCGATCGCCACCTACGAGTTTGCCCGCCACTCCGATAACCGTCGCTTCCTCCGCCGCACCCTGCGCCTCCGCATCTCCGCCGGCCGCGTGCAAGACATCGTCCACTCCGTGATGAACGATGTCGTCGAACGCTAGTCACGTCCGCGCCGCCCCGCTCGTTGGCGCAGGGGGCCACGGGTCCGTCACTCGTGCGCCTTCTTCGCCGCTTCGATCTCCGCCGCCGTCGGCGCGAAGCTTAAAACCTGCCCGTCCTTCAGCAACCGCTCGCGCAGCTTCGCATAGGGCACGTCCTGCACCGGAATCTTCGCGTCGATCGCCATCGCCGCCGCCGTCGCCGCCGATTGCCCCAGAATCATGAATACGGGCTCCATGCGGATCGACCCAAACGCGATGTGCGTGCTCGAGACACACACCGGCACGAGGAGATTCTCCGCCTGCCCGCGTTTCGGCACGAGCGACCCGTAGGCGATTTCATACGGCCCCTTCGTCGGCGTGCCGATGTCGCCCTCGTTCTGCACGGTGCCTTCGGGCGTGATGTAGCGCTGGATGTTGTGCGAATCGATCGTGTAGCTCCCCATGCCCACCGAGTCCGGCGTCGGCTTCTTCTTCGTGAGTTCGTTCTGCGTCATCACATAGGCGCCGATCATGCGCCGCGCCTCGCGCACATAAATCTGATGCGACCAGCCGCCGTTGTCCTTAAACTCATCCTTCGGCAGCCCGAACGTGCTCATCTTCGCCCGCACGTCCGCCGGCACCCGCGGGTCCGTCGTGATGAAGTAGAGCCAGCCTTTCTGATACGTCTCGTGCTCCTTCAGAATCTGCTTCCGCCGCTCGTAGCTCGCCTCCGGATAATCGTAATTCATCCCGATGTTATCCGTCGAAAACGGCCCGTGGTTGTTCGTGTCCGTCTTGTGATTCGGAATCGGATCGAACTTCCCAAACGTCTCCGTCCACCCTGCCGCGTAGATGCGCGCCAGCAGTTCATACTGCTTCGGGTCGTAACCCTCCGGCTTCGCCAACGGTATCCGGTTCTGCGGCACGTCCGTCAGACACATCCGGTAGCAGTAGGCCTGCACCTTGTTGTCGCCCTCGCCGAATTTTCCCGGATGCGCCGCACTCACCCGCGGCAACACCCCGCTCTGCGGATCGCCCGGCACCACGTAGGGGCTGATCTTTTCCTTCAAATAACCGAAGTGATGCCGGTGATGCAGCACACCCGTCTGCACGCCATTGTGCTGTTCACCGTAAACCGAATTCGCCTCGCGGCCGACGTGATAGGCCACTCCCGCCGAAGCCATGAGGTCGCCTTCGTAGGTCGCATCGATGAACATTTTTCCCGCATAGGTTTTCCCGCTCAGCATCGTGATCGACACGATCCGTGCGCCGTCCTTCTTCACGCCCTTCGCCCGGTCCAGCCACTCGTCGCGCACAACTTCGATTTTGTTCTCGCGCACAAAATCCTCGAACACCTTCTCCGCCACACTCGGCTCGAAAATCCACATCGTGCGGTTCGCCCCGTCCATCGCCGGCGTGCCCTGGCCCTTGTTGCCATACTCGGACTTCTTCTGCCAACGCCACGCCGCGTCTCCGTCGTAGTGTTTCCACACGCGGTGGTAAAATTCCCGCGCCAGTCCGCCGATCACGGCTTTGTTGCCCGTATCCGTGAACCCGAGTCCGCCGCTCGACAGACCGCCCAGATGCTTGTCCGGACCGACGACGATCACGCTTTTCCCCATCGCCTTCGCCTGCACCGCCGCGGTCACGCCCGCCGCCGTGCCGCCATACACCACCACATCGTAGTCCGCCGCGCGGACACTCGGAGCGGCCACGCTCGCCGCCAATGCACCACACCACAAAACGCAGACTCGGGGCAGATTCATGCGCACAGGTCTAGCGGCGCCTTCGCGCCCATGTCCAGCGTCAGCCCCGTTACGAATAAACTTTCACCGTTACCACCCGCTCCGCGCCGCGTCTCGCCGCCATCCTCCCATGTCCGACACTCCCCCGCTGTTCCCGCTCGCCGGCGCCCAACCGCTCACACGCCGTTCCTTCGTCCTCGGCTCCGCTTCGTTCGCCGCCGCCGCCCTCCTCTCCACCCGCGCCCGCGGCGCCGTCGCCGCCACGCCGAAATTGTCCGCGTATCCGTTTTCCCTCGGCGTCGCCTCCGGCGATCCGCTCCCCGACGGCGTCGTGCTCTGGACGCGCCTCGCGCCCCAACCGCTCGCCGTCGGCGGCGGCATGCCGCCTGAACCCGTCGAGGTCTCGTGGCAACTCGCCGACGACGAAGCCATGACCCGCCTCGTCCAATCCGGCACCGCCGTCGCCCACCCGCAGTGGGCCCACTCCGTCCACGTCGAAGTCTCCGGCCTCCGCCCCGCGCGCTGGTATTGGTATCGCTTCAAAGTCGGCACCGAACTCAGCCCCGTCGCCCGCACGCGCACCGCCCCGTCGGCCACCTCGCTCTCCGAGAAACTCCGCTTCGCCTTCGCCTCCTGCCAACACTACGAGACCGGCCTCTACACCGCCTACGACCATCTCTCCCGCGAGGATGTCGAACTCGTCGTCCACCTCGGCGACTACATCTACGAAGGCGCCGCGCGGGAAAAACTCGTCCGCCGCCACAACGTCCAGGAGTGCATCGCCCTCGACGACTACCGCACCCGCTACGCCCTCTACAAAACCGATCCGCACCTCCAGCGCGCCCACGCCATCGCCCCGTGGATCGTCACGTGGGACGACCACGAAGTCGTCAACAACTACACCGGCGACATCTCCGGCAAGCCCTCTACCCGCGAGGCCTTTCTCCTCCGCCGCGCCGCCGCCTACCAAGCCTACTTCGAGCACATGCCGCTCCGCCGTTCCGCCCTGCCCCACGGCCCCGACCTGCTCCTCTACCGCACGCTGTCCTATGGCCGCCTCGCGCAATTCCACGTCCTCGACACCCGCCAATACCGCACCGACCAA
>JBBRHC010000382.1:0-3327 GCA_038223295.1 Opitutales bacterium | reverse complement strand
CCTGCTCACCCTCGTGATCGCATTCGGTGCCGGCCTCTGGATCGCCGCGCTCACGGTAAAGTATCGCGACTTCCGCTTCATCACGCCCTTCATACTTCAGATCGGCGTGTTCGTGACCCCGGTGGGTTTTCGCACCGATTTTCTGCCCAACTGGCGCGACCTCCTGGCGCTCAATCCGCTCGCCGGTGTCGTCGACGGCGTGCGCTGGTGCCTCCTCGGCGGGCGCACCGAACTTTACCTCCCCGGCCTGGGTGTCTCGTGTGCCGTCGCGGTCCTCTTGTTGTGCTCCGGCATTTGGTATTTCCGGAAAACCGAACGCCAGTTTGCCGACGTCATTTGAACATGAGCCTCCCCGCCATCGAAGTCTCCGGCCTGTCCAAGCGCTACGTGCTCGAACACGAATCACGGCACGACAACTTGCGGGATACCCTCCACCACGCCGCCCGCAAACTCTGGCGACGCGCCCGCTGGGGCACCGGCTTTGAGCACGAAGAGTTCTGGGCCCTCCGCGATGTCTCCTTCAGCGTCCAACCCGGCGACGTCGTCGGCATCATCGGCCGCAACGGCGCCGGCAAATCCACGCTCCTCAAAGTTCTTTCCCGCATCACCGAGCCGACCTCCGGCCGCGTCACCCTCCGCGGCCGCGTCGCCTCGCTCCTCGAAGTCGGCACCGGCTTCCATCCCGACCTCTCCGGCCGCGAAAATATCTTCCTCAACGGCGCTATCCTCGGCATGTCGCGCGTCGAAATCCGCGCCAAATTCGACGAAATCGTCGCCTTCGCAGAGGTCGAACGCTTCATCGACACCCCCGTCAAACGCTACTCCAGCGGCATGTATGTCCGCCTCGCCTTCGCCGTCGCCACCCACCTCGAACCGGAAATCCTCATCGTCGACGAGGTCCTCGCGGTGGGCGACGCCCAGTTCCAACGCAAATGTATCGGCAAAATGCAGTCCGTCGCGCGCAACGAGGGCCGCACGATCATTTTCGTCAGCCACAACCTGAAAGCCGTCGAACACTTCTGCTCCCGCGCACTCCTCCTCGATGCCGGCCGCCTGGTCGACCAAGGCCCGACCGCGCGTATCGTTGCCGACTACCTGCGCCAAAACGCCACCCAACTCTCGGGCGTTCGTCGGGAATCTCTCTGCGACGAATTGGATCTCATTGCGGTCGAGTTTACCCCGCCCATTATCCAGCCGTATGACCCCGTGGATTTCGCCGTCGAGTTGGCCGTAAAGCGCGACTGCGAGATTACCGACCTGCATCTCTTCCTGGTTAATTCGTTTGGGGAACGCGTCAGCATGCTCGATCTCCGTGACGCCGCGGTGCCCGGTGGCGTGCGCCCCGCACGCGCCGGCCAGATTCTCCGCTTTGCCGGTCGCATCGCCCGCGTCGTCTTGGTGGACGGCACCCTTCGCGTCGGCTTTTGTGTGCGCACCACCCGCCACTTTCTCGCCCGCTACGATCTCGTGGAGCTGACCATCTCGGCGGATGCCGCCAACCGCAACCTCATGCCCTATGCCCCTGAATACCAGGGCACTACTCTGCTCGACTACGATTTCTCGCTGCAGGTGAAATAACGCAACCTACCATGAGTAACCCACTGGTCCGTGTCGTCCGCCGAATACTGCGCTCACTCGGGGTCGAGATACTCCACCGGACGGACGATCCCGTCCTCTCCCAGCTCTTGATCGCGCGTGAGACGTTGCGCGTCACACCGGATCTGCCCGCTTGGAAACGCGATTACCTCCTCGCCAACCTAGCCGCCCGCGCGCACATGCAGGCGATCCTGAAGCGGCTCGCCATCAATCTTGTAATTGATGTCGGCGCCAACAATGGCCAGTTCGCCCTCGGTCTCCGTGCCTTCGGCTACACCGGCCGAATTGTTTCATTTGAGCCGCAATCGGCCCTCTGCGCCTCGCTGCGCGCCGCCGCTATCGCCGACGAACAATGGGAGGTGCATCCCTTTGCACTCGGCGACGCTGTCGCGGAATTGAAACTCAATGTTTTCCGCGACACTTCCCTCAGTTCGCTGCACGCGGCCAATACCGCCGGCCGTGAACGTTTCCCCGATTATTTTCATCTCGATCACACCGAGACCGTGTCCGTCTACCCCTTGGACGATCTGATCGCCAGCCTCCGATTGGATGATCCGGACGCCCGGATTCTCCTCAAAACCGACACCCAAGGTCATGACCTCGCCGTTCTGCGAGGTGCCCGCACCGTCCTCGCGCGCAGCCTCGCAGTCGTGACCGAGGCCTCGATTAAGCCCATCTATCAGGGCGCTCCCGGCTACGGTGATATCATCCACCATCTGAACGACGCCGGGTTTAGCCTCAGTGGCATCTATCCCCTTGCCCACAACGAACACGACATGTTCCTCATCGAAATGGATTGTTGCTTCGTGCGCCCTAGCGCCTTCATCCCGCGCTGAACCGCCCGGCAAGTCCCTCCGTCAACAACCGCTCGCGACGTCCACTCTCCGATGTCTCTCCTCGCCAAACTCCGCTTCTATCCCACGAGCCTCCTGCTGCGAGCCCAGCTCGCCGCCACCCACAGTCTCCTCCGTGGGCCCTACCGTTGGGACGCTCTTGATCGTCTCGGCATCCACGGGTTTGGCACCGACCTGTTGCGCGTCGATTTCCCTCCGGATGCTGCCGCCTCGCCCCGCTGGGGGCACGGCCGGCCCTCCCACGCGCCTCTCGCCGCCCTCATCGACGCGAATCAACCCGCGCAACTCGATCTCCTCCGCGCCAGCCTCGCCTTCGCCGCCGACTGCCGCGCTTGGCCCGCGCACGAAGATCCTGCGCGGCCCGAGCTTCCTTGGCGCGAAAATCTTTTCCTGCCCGCCTTCGACCGGACCGCGCTCTACGGCCTCCTGCGCCATCTCAAGCCTCGGCGCTACCTCGAAGTCGGCTCCGGCATGTCCACCCGGGTCGCTTGGCAGGCCCGGCACCTCGGCGGTTTTCCGATGGAAATCGTTTCCATTGATCCCTCGCCACGCCTCGCGATCTCCGCGCTCTGCGATCAGGTTTACCGCCGCCGGCTCGAAGACGTCGTCGAAGAATTTCTAGCGCTCGTTACTCCGGACACCGTGGTTTTTTTTGACGGCAGCCACCGCAGCTTTCCCGCGAGTGATGTCACGGTTTTCTTCCTTGAAGTCATGCCCCGCCTTCCCGCCGGAACGATCGTTCAAATCCACGATATTTTCCTGCCCGACGACTATCCGCCGAAAGCCTTTGATCGCCTTTGGTCCGAGCAATACCTCCTCGCCGCTTGGCTGCTCGGCGGTTCCCGTGGCGTCAAAACGATCCTGCCCTGTGCCCGCT
>JBBRHC010000381.1:0-3348 GCA_038223295.1 Opitutales bacterium | reverse complement strand
GCGATCTAACGCAATCTGCTGGTCATCTGCTCGTTTGTTCACCCGCTCAATGCACTATTCAGTGCACCTCGGGATTCACGAACGACCATCTGATCCAGCTTCTTGCGCCATCTCATCGGCTCCCACTCCGGATTTCGGGTTTAACGCCGCCCCCACCGCGTCCACCGCCGTCCTCACCAACCAAACCTCCGGCCTCATCCGTTTCGCTCCCGATTTTTCCACCTCCATCGGCAGCTTGGAGAACGCCGCCTTTCCCATTGTCAACCACGGCACCATCCTCGTCGACAACGGCCAATCCAACTCCCTCAACGCCCCACTCACCCACACCGGCCTCCTCCATGTGGCCGGCGGCTCCTCCCTTTTCCTTCACAATATCTTCATGCAAACCGCCGGCGAACTCCGCATCTCCGGCGGCTCCCTCTCCGCCGCCCCGGCTCAAACCCTTAATTTCCAAGGCGGCCTCCTCCGCGCCGATGGCTTCCTCGGCGCTGACCTCGCGCTCACCGCCACCGCCCTCGAAGTCGGTGCCTCCACGACCGCCGGCAACCTTACGATTTTCGGCAACGTCAGCCTTCTCTCTGGCGCTTCCGTTTCTTTCGACATAGCCGGCACCGTCCAGGGCGGCACCTACGATTACATCGCCATTGACGGCGCACTCACTTTGGGCGGAACGCTCGATCTTCGCCTCTCCTCCGCTTTCGCCACGACCATTCAGGGCAGTGGCGAGTTCATCGTTCTCACCGCCACCTCCATCGCCGGCGCCTTCATCAACACCGCCTCCGGACAACGCATCGCCCTCCCCGACGACGCGGGAACTTTGCTCGTCACCTTCAGCGGCACCGACATCAAACTCGGCTCCTACTCCGCCATCCCCGAACCCGGTGCCTGGAGCGCCCCCGCCGGCCTGGCCGCCCTCGCCTTCACGATTCTTCACCGCCGCTCCCGCCACCAAAGCTGAGCCGCAGCTCGCGGACCCAAGTCCGCCTCGCATAAATTTCCTCCGGGAATTCGCCACATGGCGCGTAACACTGCGCGCATGAAAACCCATCGCGCCCTCCTCCCGCTCCTCCTCCTCGCCCTCGCCGCGCCACTCACCGCCGCCGAGTCCGCTACACCAGCCGCGCCCGCCGCGCCGTCCGCCCCCGCCTACCCGCTCACAACCTGCCTCGTCACCGACGAAGCCCTCGGCTCGATGGGCGACCCCTACGTCTACATCCACAAGGAGGAGGGCAAACCCGACCGCGAGATCCGCCTCTGCTGCAAGGGCTGCCTGAAGAAATTCACCAAAGAGCCCGCCAAATACCTCGGCAAACTCGACGCCGCCGCCAAGTCCCCGGCCGCGAAAAACGCCACTCCCGCCGCCGCCGCCGCCCACGCCGGGCACGCCCACTAAAACGCGTCCCCTCACGCCGCCGACGTGGCACGGGCGTCCCGCCCGTGTTCCGTCTCCGTGTCCTGCACCGCCTTTCGCCCCTCGTCCCTCGCCCTTCGCCCCCATGCGCCCCCGCCTCCTCGCCGCCCTCGCGACTCTCCTCGCGTCGCTCCTCCCCCTGCGCGGCGAGCAGGCCACCGCCCACTACCCCTCCCCCGCCGACTCCCCGCTCTCCTCGCCGCCGCCCGCCGCCGCCCTTCTCTCGGCCGTCGCCGAAGCGCCCTCCATCCAGGCCGCTCGCGCCCGCGCCGAGGCCGCCCGCGCCCGCACCGCCTCCGCCGGCCGCTTCCCCGACCCCCAGCTCGAGGGCATGTATTCCCACGTCAAACGCCCCATGGGCGGCGAACAATTCCCCATGTGGGAAGTCACCCTCACCCAACCCCTGCCCAAGGGCGGGGAACGCGCCGCCGACCGCGACCGCGCCGCCGCCCTCGTCTCCATGGCCGAGGCCGACTACGCCGTCATGTCCGGCGAGATGGCCGCCGATACCGCCATGGCCCTCGCAGAATCCATCGCCGCCCGCGCCCGCGCCGCCCTCCTAGCCCGCCAGCTCGCACGCACCGAACAAGTCCTCGCCGTCGTCGATTCCCGCGTCTCCACCGGCTCCGCCCGCGTCGCCGATCGACTAACCCTCCAGACTCGCATCGCCTCCATGCGCCTCATGATCGAGCAGGACACCCTCATGGCCGACGACGCCCTCTCGGAGATCCGCGGCCGCCTCGGCCTCCCGCCCACCGCCCCGCTACCGCCCTGGGCCGCCCCCGCCCCCTCCGATATCGACCCGGAAAACGTCCCGCTCCTCCGCCTCGCCGACGCCAAATCCGCGGAGGCCCGCGCCATGGCCCGCATGGCCCGCGCCTCCGCCCGCCCCATGACCGCCGTCGGTCTCCGCTTCGAGCGCGAGGAAGAACGTATTGGCAACTTGGATACCATCGGCGTCGCCTTCATGACCGAGCTGCCCTTCCGCTCCCGTGGCTACGCCCGCGCCGAGACCCGCGCCGCCCGCGCCGAGGAGACGGCCGCCCGCGCCGACGCCGAGTCCGCCCGCCACCGCGCTCGCGCCGCCCTCTCCCGCGTCGAGCGCGCCGAACGCCTCGCCGCCACCGCCCGCCGCCTCGCCGGCGAGACCTCCGCCCGCCTCGACGCCGAATACGATTCCCTCGTCCGCTCCGCCGGCACGAACGCTTCCGGCCTGTCCGGCGGCGAGACGCCGGTCCTCATGGTCCTCGAAATCCTCGAGCGCCACGCCGACACCGAGCTCCAGGTCGTCGAGGCCGATTACGCCGCCCGCTCCGCCCGCGCCGAACTCTGGCGCCACGCCCCCGCCACCCTCTTTACACCATGAAATCCGTCATTCTCTTCCTCGCCACCTTCCTCGTCGGCGCCGCCCTCGCCTTCGCCACCCGCACCGCCCTGCACCAGCCCTACGCCCCCCCCGGGAATGTCGGCATCCAGCCGACTCCGTCCGCCCCCCCCGGGAACGCCGAGCTCCCGCTCGGCCTTCCTTCCCCCACCCCTGATCCCCACGCCGCCCACGCGTCCTCCCCCGTCACCGCCGCCACCTCCACCGTCAACACCGTCTGCCCCATCTGCGCCATGGACGTGGACCCCGACCTCAAGCCCGCCACCTACCAAGGCAAGCTCGTCGGCTTCGGCTGCGCCGCCTGCCCGCCCAAATTCGCCAAGGACCCCGACCGCTACGGCCCCTCCGCCCTGCTCAACGAGGTCGCCAAAAACTGACACCCCGTTCCCCGCCCCATTTCCGCTTTTCCGAATTTCCGCTTTTCCGCTTTTTCCCCATGCGCTCCTTCCCTTCCTGGGCCGTCGTCCTCGTCGGCCTTGCCGCCGGCGCGGCCACCGTCGCCCTCCTTCCATCCGCCACGCTCTTCCACTCCGCCGCCGGCCATGACCACGCC
>JBBRHC010000380.1:0-3365 GCA_038223295.1 Opitutales bacterium | reverse complement strand
GTAGCCGGCGATGAGGTCGAGCACGGCGGCGCAGTCGTAAACGCTGCGGCCCATCGGGCCGCCGTTTTCCTGCGACGGGGAGCTCCACATCATGCCGGTGCGAGAGACGAGCCCGTGGGTGGTGGCGAAGCCGACGAGGTTGCTGTTGGCGGACGGGATCGTGATAGAGCCGCCGGTGTCGGAGCCGAGCCCGATGGTGCCGAACCACGCGGCCATCGCCGCCCCCGTGCCGGAGCTGGAGTGCCCGGTGAACTTGGCGAGATTGTAAGGGCTGAGCACCTGGCCTTGGACCGAGCTGGCGCCGTTGGGCATCACGCCGTACCAGTCGGATTGGTTGAGCTTGCCCAAGATGATGGCCCCGCCCTGACGGAGGCGATTGATGACGAAGGAATCCCGCGCGGGTTGCGAAGCGGCCATGGGCTTGAAGCCCCCGCTGGTGGGCATATCGATGGTGTCGAACACATCCTTGGCTAGGATGGGGATACCATGAAGCGGGCTGCGGACTTTGCCGGTGGCGCGCTCGGCGTCCAGCGCGCGGGCGACGTCGAGCGCTTTGGGGTTGAGGGTGATGACCGTGTTTAACCTCGACCCCTTCTTGTCGTAGGCCTCGATCCGGGCGAGGTAGAGCTGGACCAGTTTTTCCGAGGTGAGCGCACCGGAGGCGAAGGCCGCGTTGATGTCGGCGACCGTGGCGGTCGAGAGATTGAACTCCGCCGCGTCGGCGGCGGAAGCGGCGAGCAAAAAGGCGCTGAGCAGGAGGCAAGAAGCGTGGCGTAGGCGCATAACAATGAGGCGTTTAATAGGTGAATTTTTCCCCGGAGAGCGGCGGAACGAGCGGGGCGGGTTTACGGACGCGGAAGCTTTGCTCGTAGCCGAAGGCGACGCGGAAAAGCGTGGGCTCGGCGTAGGGACGCCCGAGGATTTCGAGACCGATCGGGCCATTTTCGCGCGCGGTGTACCCGGCGGGGACAATGATCGCAGGGAGGCCGGTGATCGAGCTGAGCGGGTTGTCCTTCTCGCTGACGCGCTCGGTGTGGCCTTCCGGCGGGATGGACTTGAACGGGTAAACCAAGACATCGAGACGGTAGCGGTCCATGAGCGCGACGAGGGCGTCGCGCAGACCGGCTTGGGCCTCGAGCCGACCGAGGTAGTCCGGATGTTGGTCGAGGGTGCGGAACTCGGCGTAGGCTTTGCTGATGCTCGGCTTTACCAAGGCCCCGAGGGCGACGAGCTGGTCCATGTTTTTGATCACGGCATCGGGACCGAGGCGGCGGAAGTAGAGGTCGTAGGAGAACTGCGCTTCATGATAATTTGTGCGCATGCCGCCGTGGCCATCGAGCAGGCCGAGCAGGTCGAAACCGAGGGAGAGGTCGTCGTAAATGAGCGCCCCGGCGGTTTTCATGCGAGCGATGGAAGCCTCCACCAAGGCGATGCCCTCGGCGTGTTTTTCGCCTTGGCGGAAAAGATCGCGCAACACGCCGACCCGCGCGCCGCGCAGTCCGTCTTTATCGAGATAACTGACATAAGGCAGGGCCGGGCGGCGACCGAGCGACTCGACGGTGAGCAAATCCTCGGCATCGAAGCCGGCGACGACATCGGTCAGCGCGGCGACATCGTACACGGTGCGCGCCATGGGGCCGGCGCGCTCCTGGGTGAAGGACGTCATCACTTGGCCGGTGCGGGAGATGAGGCCGCGACTGGGGGCAAGGCCGACGATGGCGTTGTTGGCGGCGGGATTGCGGATGGAGACGCCGGTTTCGGTGCCGAGCCCGAGGTGCGAGAACGTCGCGGCCAGGGCGGCGGCGGTGCCGCCGGAGGAGCCTCCCGGGGTGAGGTCGGCGTTGTAGGGATTCAGCGTGCGGCCGATTACGGTGCTCTGATCGCCATCGACGGGAACGCCGAACCAGTCGCTCATGTTGACCTTGGCCAGGACGACGGCCCCCGCGTCGCGGAGCCGTTTCACGACGGTCGCATCGTAGAGGGGGCGAGAATCCCTGAGCGGAAGAAAACCGGCCGAGGTGGGCAGATCCTTGGTGTCGAAAAGGTCTTTGAGCACCACGGGCACCCCGTGGAGCGGAGAGCGCGGACCGGTGGCCTTGCGCTCGACATCGAGCGCGCGCGCGGTGGCGAGCGCAGCGGGGTTGAGCGTAATGACGGCGTTGATACGCGGCCCCTGTTTGTCGTAGGCCGAGATGCGCGCGAGATAGAGGCCGACGAGTCTCTCCGAGGTCAGCGCCCCCGAGTCCATCGCCGCGCCGATGTCGGCCACGGTCGCGGTCTCCAAGTCGAACTCGGCGGCGGCGAGGGGCGGCGCGCCGAGCAAACTGGCGAGCAGAAGAGTGGATAGTCGAAGCATGGCGAATGACGGAGTGCGTAGCGGGACGGGGCAGCGGGACGAATCAGCGGGCGCTCAAGACATCGCTCGCGAGGGCGGGCGTGTATTTGGGCAGCACCCAGGCTTTGGTGGCCTGCTCAAAATCATAGCCGTAGCCGAGCAGCTTGGCCTCGCTCCACGCCGGCCCGAAAAAGGAGATCGTGACCGGCAGGCCGCCCGGGGTCATCCCGGCGGGAATGCTCAGATCGGGAAAGCCGGTCAGGTTGGCGAAATTCGTGGCCGATACCGACGTTGGAGCGACTCCGGCAATGAGCACGGCGGGACGCGGCGACGTGGGATAGACGATCGCATCCAGTTTATTTCGAGTCATGAGGGCGGTGATGGTCGCGCGGACGAAGGGCATGCCCTCGTTGATCGCCGCGAGATAGACCGGGTCATCCATCGCGAGCGCTTCTTTGGCGGTATAGGTCAGCGCGAAGGCTTTTTCGGGAGCGAGGAACTTCGTGGCGGGATCGTTCGAGAGCCGGACGACGTCCTCGAAGGTGCGCGGGAAGCCGGGCTTCAAGGTCGCGAGGTAGCCGCCGATCTGGGCCTTGAACTCGGATGGCATGACCGCGCGAAACATCGGGCCCCGGGATTGTAGCAGGAAGTCGGGGAACGGCACATCGACCACTTCGGCCCCGAGCCCACGTAAAGTGGCGAGCGCGGATTCCATTACGATATCGGTGCCGGCATCCTGGCCCATGAACGAGCGGGCGACGCCGATGCGGGCGCCTTTAAGCGAACCCGCTTTTAGGGCGGAGGTGTAGGTTTTTGGAATCTTTCCGCGGGCGTCGCGGGTGGCGGGATCGGCCCGATCCACGCCGGCCATGACATCCAGCGAAACCGCCAAGTCATACACGTGACGAGCCAGGGGCCCCGCAGTATCAAAGGAAAGGGCCAGTGGGATGATGCCATCGCGGCTCAGCAGCCCGATGGTGGGCTTGAGCCCGACGATGCCATTTGCGGCGGAGGGACCACGGACGGAGCC
>JBBRHC010000379.1:0-3370 GCA_038223295.1 Opitutales bacterium | reverse complement strand
CGACTCGCCGATCTCGGGTCCGCCCACCCGCACGACCACCGCCGCCGGCAGCTCCTCGCCCGCCTTCCACGCCAACGCGGTCACGCGCGTCGCGCCGGTATGCAGGGTGAGCCCGTCGCCCTCCGGACGCCGCGCCAGCAGCGGCACGAACTCCGCCGATACCATCGCGGCCCCGTCCCACCCTTCCGTCTCACCGCCATCGAAGCGGCGGCGGAACGCGGCGAAAATCAACGCCGACATCCCGTCCGCCGCCGACAGGTGTCCATAGTAAAGTTGTTCAGGCGGGAATGGCGCCATGCCCTCCAGCGCGAGCGACACCTGCGGGCCGACCGGCTCACCCGGCGCCAGGGCCACGCGGCGGGTGAAAAACGCATCTCCGCGCGCGAGCACCAAGGGCGGGGCGGAGGGGATGGAGGGCAGGTATTTCGAGAGCGCGGACATTAAAGGGGAGGTTCTTCTTCTTCGACAATGACGGGCGGCGGGGGCCCGCTGGTTTCATTTACTTCAAGAATACCAAAAGGGTAGTCCAGTTTTTCCTCGGTTTGCTCGCCGCCGGACCGACCACCCGCGCCACCCGCGCCGGTGCGACCCGTGCGGCCGGTGGTCGGCCGCACCCCTCCGTTCAGACCCGCGGTGGTGCCCGCGGCGGCCGCCGCCGCATCGGCCGGCGCCGGCGTCCCGGCCCCGACAGCGGCGGGCGTGCCGGAGCCATCCTCGGGCACCGCGACGGCGGGCAGCTCCACGCCGTCCGCCAGCGCCACCAGGGTGGTGAGGACCATCGAGGACACGCCGGCGCGCACCGTCACGTTGACGCGCAGCAGCTTGATCGTCGCGTCGAGCCCCTCGGTGTCGGCGTTGGCCCCGATCACGGAGCGCACGTCCTCGACGCCGCGAAACCACTTCGGCGCGCCCGCCGCGCGCGCCGCCCGGCCGGAGCGGTAGCCGGCCACTTGCCCGGCCTGCGTCTCATCCCAGCCGCGCGCGGTGCCGAGGGCGGGCGCGAGCGCGTTCACGTTGGTGCCCTCGAAGGCGTAGAGGGATATATTCTGCCTCAGCGCGGCCCCGAAAGGCGTCAGCGCCCCGTCCGCGTCGTAGACGTACTCGCGCGCCACCTTCACCGCGCGCAACTCCTCCCAGGAGCGCAGCGAACGCTTGGGCACCTTGATCGGCGGGTCGTCGCGCTCATAGCGCGAGGCCTCGGCCTCGATCTCCTGCGGCATGTGGTCCGCCCTCATCCAGGTATACAGCCCGTCCGCGAAGCGCCGCGCATCCGTCTCGCCCAGGCCCAGTACTTGGGCCAGTTCCACCATCTCCTCAAAGGGGAGCCCCGGGAGCGACGCCTTGCCGCTCTCGTCGATAAACTCGTAGGTCACCGTCACGCCTTCGCGCGGCGCCTCGCCCGCGTAGGCATAGGGATCGCCCCAGCCCTGCTCGGGCGCATAGAGCCCCTCGTCCACCGCCTGGATCTCCGCCATCACCGCGAGCACGGTTTCCACCGCCGCGTAAGCATCGGCGCGCAGCCGATTCTGGTCGGCCTGGCGGGTGGCGAGCGTGAGCTCCACCGCGCTGCTCTCCATGAACTTCACCAACATCAGCGACGCGAGCAGCAGCGTGACGAGCACCACCACGATCACCGACCCGCGCCGCGCGGCGGCCGGGCCGCGCACGGCCCTGCCCCGGGGCACGGCAGACGGAGTCACGGACAACATGAAGGACGCGGCGCGCATATCAGTAATACGTCGCGCCCTCTCCGCGCACCGGCACGCGCAAGACGCGCTCGGCGCTCAACTGCCCGAGCACGAAGCGCAGCCGCAGCCGGCGCGGGACGAGGTAGGTGCCATCCACCTCGCGCTTGGGTTCCTCCAGCGTCTCCCAACGCTTGAAATTCTCGTCGTAATAATCCCACCCCACCGACTGCACGAAGGGCGAGACCACCGTCGTGCGCGGGGCCTCCTCGTCGCGCCGGGTCTCCAGCAACGAGCGCCAGTGCAGGATCAAGCCCTGCGCGTTTCGTTTGCTTACCGACAGGGAGAGCTCCACGTCCGGCAGCGCCGACTCCGGCCACGTCAGCAGCCGGCTGCCCTCCGCCAGGGTGAACGACAGTTCCGGCTCCTCGCCCCCGTTTTCCTGCTTCACCTCCACCACCGACAAACCGCCGCCGCCCGGCTCGATCGCCGCCGCGCGCAACAACTCCTCGACGTGGATCGACACCGCCCGCGCATGCTGCGCGAAGAGCCGCTCGTCGCGCCCCTTGCCCCAAACCTCCGCCATGGAAAAAACGAACACGTTGAGCGCCACCAACAGCGAGCCTAGCAAGGCCAGCGCGAGCAACACCTCCAGCAACGTGAACCCGCCGCGCACCGGACGCGCGCCCTCCGACGGCACCGAGGGGGATGGCCATGCGCGCGGCGTCATCGCGCGGCCTCCCGCTCGCGTTGCAGACGCTGACGCGCCGTCTGGCGCAGTTTTTCGCGATCCGCCGGCTTCGACCAGGTGGGGCGCAGCAGGCGCAGCGTGCCGCGGCTTTTCACGATGTCGCCCGAGCCGCCCGGCGGAGGCGCGTCGAGCTCCAGCACCACGTCGAAAAGGTCGCTGACATTGGTCGGCGTGATCACCGCGCGCCAGTTGGCGCTGCGTCCGTCCGGCAAGATCACATCGCCGCCCCGCTCCGCCGTGGCCAGATCGGGCTCGATCAACAACGCCGCGCGCGCCCACTGCAAATCGTCGCCAGAGCCGTCCAGCTCCCGCAGCGACGCGTTGGCCTGGAGCAGATTGACGTAAGCCCCGCCGAGCACGACCGCCGCGATGGCGAAAATGGCCAGCGCCACCAGCACCTCGATGAGGGTGAAGGCCCGCAACCGAACCGCGCCTAGGTTGTTGTTCACGAGGCCTTCCCTTCGGGTAGCGGCGCGGCCGTCCACGGGTCGATCACGAATACGCGCCGCGTGTCGCCCTTGCGCACCTGCACCCGCGCCGGATCGCACGAGCCGTCGGGATAGAAACGCATGCGCTCCAGCGGGGTCTCCTCCATCTGGCCGGCGATGAGGGAGGCCCCGCCGAACTCGGGTTTGATCAGGCGCACCCGCGGCCCGCCCTCGCTCAACGGGAGCGTCTCCACCCCCTCCGCGCCCCACAGGAAGCCCTTGTCGTCGGCGAGCTGCACCAGCTCTATCATCCGGCCGGATTCCACCGCCTCGCCGCGCAGTTTTTGCATGAGCGCGAGCAGGGCGGCCTCCGGGTCTTTTTCCTTGGTCGAGTTCAAGATCGACATGGCGCCGCCGATCAAGACCGAGCCGAGCAAGGCGATCAGCATGAGCACGAGCACGATTTCGATCAGCGTAAACCCACGCCGACTCGTGCGCATGCCCGG
>JBBRHC010000378.1:0-3382 GCA_038223295.1 Opitutales bacterium | reverse complement strand
ATGTGTATTCGCAGGATCTGGGCTTCATCGCCGTCATCGAGAATGGCGTGCTTCTCGGATACAATGTCACGGTCGGCGGTGGTCTCGGCATGAGCCATGGCAACGAGGAAACCTTTCCGCGTCTGGCCGATATGCTCGGTTTCATCCCCCGCGATCAGGTGAACAAGGTCGGCGAGGCGGTGCTCACCACCCAGCGCGATTTTGGCGATCGCACCAACCGCAAACACGCCCGCCTCAAATACACGATCGAGGATCGCGGCATCGTGTGGTTCAAGGCCCAGGTCGAGGAGCGCAGCGGCATCACCTTCGGGGCCGCCAAGCAGGCTGTTTTCACCACTATCCAGGACCCGCACGGCTGGCACCAGAATGCGGACGGCACCTGGTTCTATGGCCTTCACATCCTCTCTGGCCGCATCAAGGACGTGGACGGCTGGCCGATGAAGACGGCGCTGCGCCAGATCGCGGTTATCCACAGCGGCGATTTCCGTCTCACGCCATCGCAGAATGTCACCATCTCGGGTGTCACCACGGCGGAAAAACCCGCCATCGAGGCCATCCTAGCCAAGCACGGGCTCGACAAGGAGAACGTGCGCACGGGTTTGCGTCTCAACGCGCTCTCCTGTGTGGCGCTTCCGACCTGCGGGCTTGCCCTGGCGGAGAGCGAGCGCGCCTTGCCCGATTTGCTGGAAAAGTTTGAGAGCATCCTCGACGAGGCCGGGCTGCGCGACGACGCCATCAGCCTGCGCGTCACCGGTTGCCCGAACGGGTGCGCCCGGCCCTACCTCGCGGAGATCGGCTTCGTGGGCAAGGCACCCGGCAAATACGCCTTTTACCTCGGGGCGGCCTACAACGGCACGCGCCTCAACCGGCTCGTCTCGCCGAGCATCACGCTCGACGACGCGGTCAAGGTCCTCGAGCCCGTGATCAAGCGCTACGCCAAGGAGCGCATCGCGGGCGAAAAATTCGGCGACTATTGCGAGCGCGTTATCCTGCCCGCCGACGCAACTTTCCACAAGGTCGGCACGGGCGGCTTGATCCCCGCCGCCGCCCCCAAGCCGGCGGCGCCGGTGGTGGTGGGCTGAGTGGGGCGCCCGAAAAACAAGGGACCAAATAAAGGCGTGCCTCGGTCCGGGGAGCCACCCTTCCCGGGTGCCGAGTTGGGCGTCCCGCCCGACTCTTAGGAGGTGACGGCGGGACGCCGTCACCGGCACGCGAGACGCGTGCGCTCCCCGGACCCACAAACCGGGTGACTTAAGTTACACCAAATTATGCACCCTACTGCACGCCAGTCTCCTTAGCGTTTCTTGGGCAGGACAAAACGCACGGCGGCGGGGTCGTCCGCCGCCGGCGCGCCAGCGGCTCCGGGCGCGACTGGCGTGAGCGACGACGTGGCTGAAACGGGGACGACGGCGGTGGGCGCGCCGGTGAAGACGGAATCGGCGGGGATCTTGGCAAAACCCTCCTCGATGAGTCGTTTCACGTGGGCGTCGCGCGTCTTGGCGTCGGGGCTGCCCATCACGGCGACGATGACGCGCTTCGTTCCGCGTTGGGCGGTGGCGACCAGGCAAAAGCCGGCGGAACGGGTAAAGCCGGTCTTGAGGCCGTCGCAGCCTTCGACGCTGGCGAGGAGCTTGTTGTGGTTGCGCATGCCTAGGAGCGTGGCGCGTACGCCCGCGCCGAAGGGGCGCACGCGCACGGAGCTGTAGCGGAGCACGTCGGTCTGGGTAACGAGTTCGCGGGCGAGCAAGGCGAGGTCGCGAGGGGTGGTAAGATCGCCGTCGGCGGGTTTGCGCGAGGAGGGCGGCAGGCCGTGCGGGGTGCGGAAGACGGTGTTTTTCATGCCGAGGGACTGGGCGCGCGCATTCATCGCGGCGACGAAGGCCTCGCGACCGCCGGAGACCTGGACGAGGGCGTGGGCGGCGTCGTTGGCGGACTCGATCATCACGGCGTAGAGCAGCTCCTCGACGGTGAAGGTCTCGCCGGCGGCGAGGTGGACCTGGGTGCCGCCCATGGACTGGTCGGCGGCGGTGGCGGTGATCGGGGTCGAGAGCTGCACGCGGCCGGCGGCGAGGGCGTCATGGACCACGAGGAAGGTCATGAGTTTGGTGACGCTGGCGGGCGGGGAGGCGGCATCGGCGTTTTCCTCGTGCAGCACCGCGCCGCTGGCGGCGTCGAGCACGAGCGCGCCCTTGAACTCGGCGCGCGCGGCGGGGGCGAGCAGGGCGGCGAAGGCGAGGGCGGCGACGAGGGCGCGGGTGAAGGTGAAAAAAGAGGACGGGCGGGCGGTGCGCATGAGGGAGGGAAGGGCGCGGAAACAGGCGCGCGGACGCGGCGCGTTGTCAAAGGAGGAGACGCCGTCGGCGGGCGAGTTTTGTCGGAGACGCGTTTTGTAAAAGCCGTTTGCGCCGCGCGGCGGGCGGCGGTTGTTTGGACGCGACATGACCCGACTGCGCCTCGTGACTTTTAACATCGCCCATGGGCGCGGGTTGCGACCGATCCAGGGTTTGCAGACGCGGCGCTCGATGCAGGCGCACCTGCGGCGGATCGCGGCGCTGCTGGTGAAGCTCGATGCGGACGTGGTGGCTTTGCAGGAGATCGACCAGGATTCGCGCTGGGCGGGAAATTTCGACCACTTGGAATATTTGCGCGAACACACCGGTTATGAGCATGCGCTCCATGGGGTAACGACGCGGCGGGTGGGGTTGTTTAACCTTTGCTACGGCAACGCTTATCTGTCTCGGCACGCGCTGGAGGAGGGCGAGGCGGTGACCTTCGGGAAGGCGACGGTGGGGGAGAAAGGGTTTTTGTTCGCCGAGATTACGGTGGGTAGGCGGCGCGTGCCCTTGATCAATCTGCACCTCGATTACCGCTCGCGTGCGGCGCGGCTGGATCAGGTGGGGCAGGTGTTTCGTTATCTGGCGCTGCGCCACAACGCGCGTTCGCCCTACTGGAACGTGCCGCCGATCGTGTGCGGCGATTTCAATACGTCGGGCAAGTCGAGCGACGCGGCGGCGGGGCTGCTGCGGGAGCTGGAGTTTTTTGGCGCCTACGCGCTGTATCCCGAGGGCGGGCGGACCTTTCCCTCGCCGATGCCGACGCGGGCGTTGGATTTTGTCCTGGTGCCGGCGGAGCTGCGGGTGGAGCGCTGTGAGGTGGTGCGCTCGTGGCTGTCGGATCATCGGCCCGTGCTGGCCGAGATCGGGTTGGGGTAGGGCCTGGGGTGGGGGAGTAGCGGGCGTTTGTTTTCCGGTGGTCGGGTGTCGGGCGGGGTCGCCGCCCCCCGCCGGTTTGACGGTTGGGAAACTGTTTTGCTACCGACGGCGGGGTGCGGCGACCTCGCCCTAAAAAATCAGGCCGCGGTGCGGCGACAGACTCAGGCGGT
>JBBRHC010000377.1:0-3407 GCA_038223295.1 Opitutales bacterium | reverse complement strand
CTCATCTGCTCGTCCGTTCACCCGCTCAATGCACTATTCAGTGCACTTCGGGATTCACGAACGACCATCTGATCCAGCATCTTGTGCCATCTCATCGGCTCCCACTTCGGATTTCGGGTTAAACGATCCCTTCCGTCCAGTTTTCGGGGGCCACCTCAGTTGGCGGGCGACACGGCGCGGACCAGCTTTGTAGGCGGTGGCTTGCAGCCTTGACGTCGCCGACATCTGCCGCGGCGGCCTGGGCACATATTTCTAGGCTCAGCGCCAAACCTCGCGGCGAAAAAAGGTTTTTAGTCTGCGGGATTTGTGCCGGATTGGCGGGATGAACCTTGATCTGCCCTTGGATCTGGAGCGTGAACTGGTGTCCGCCGCGTTGGCCTTCCGCGCGGCGGAGCCTTGGCGCGAACTTGCCAATTCCGACTACCTGCTGGTCGAAGACGGCACCCGCGGCGCTCGTGCCCTCTCGGTTCTGGGCAACGGCGGTCAGCAATACGGACTGCAAGCTTACGCGGCGGAGTGCGCGATGGAATGGCTGGCTTTGATCGATCAGATTGATGCCATGCCGACGCTGGCACCGACCGCGATGTTCGAGCTTTTGGACGGCGAGAGCCTCGAGTTGGGCTCGAAAAAAGAGGCGGATACCCGAGATCTGGCCCGGCTCAAACGCGCGGGGTATCAACCCGCACTCCGGACGCGAATGGCTTGGCCGATGTTCAGACAGTTTCGCCCCGCTCATTTTCCCTGGCATGTGGAGGAGGCCGCCGCCCGGCGACTGATCGGTGACCTGGCGCGGGCACGGCGGTGGGCGGAGCTCGCACCCGGGTTGGAGGGACGGGATCCGGACGTGTCCGTGGTGTTGCGAAAACTGCCGCTGGTGGCGGCGGATCTAACCACTGAACGGGCCTGGACTGCGGCGGATTTACGGTGGGTGCCGCTAAAGCTACCCGCGCAGCGTTCGCCCGCCCCGCTGGCCGTGGATGCGGCGGAGTTGGCGGCTTGGCGGAAACTCCCGCGGAAGGCGGGTGAATGGCTGTGGGTGGATGAGCGGCCGCAGATGATGCAAATCCGCGGCGAGGCGGGTGGAGCACCGTATTTTCCTCGCTTGGCGGTGTGTCTGGATGGGCGGAGCGGGATGGCGTTTCCGCCGGGGATGGGTCCCGCTGCGCGCCCCTACGGCACGTCGGCGCGCGAAGCTCTGGGGCAGGCGCTCCGGTTCATGAAGGGGAGGCCGGCGGAGGTGCGAACGCCCAACATGCATCTGGCCGGTGCCTTGGAGCCATGGCTGCGGCAGGCGGATATCGTTTTGAAGGTGCAGAAAGAGCCCCCCGAGCTGGAGCAGTTATGGGCGATGCTGGGGTAGACCGGAAGCGGCACCAAGGGGCACCGTGTCCGCTGGCGGGAGGCCACCGTGTCCGAGGAACGCAGCGTTGCTGACAGCTCGTGTAACGGCGGAGGCCTCCCGCCCTTCCGTCCCCCTTCACCGACCCCTGATGTTCAACCGTTGGTTAAACACGAAAAGCGTCGGTATCCACGCGCTCCTTTTGCCGATCAACCGGTCGGGCGCTACCGTTAACGCCCATGCGCGCGCGCTGGTGCGCAAGTTGCCCGTGTCGCGTTGAGTGACCACCGCCAAGGGGCGGCCCGCCCCCATCGCACGGCGAATTTCCCGTCGCGCCCCGCCGACGCCTCGGATGCGATCATGCCCCGGCACACCGACGATCCCGGCGCCTGGTTGGCGCGAGGCGTAGCAAGTATTTGACACCACCGTCCGGGCGTCTTGCGTCGCGTTTCGACCATGCAAATACTCCGCTTCACCACTCTGGGCGCGCTCGCTGCACTGTTCGCCGGCGCCGCCCTTCTCCATGCCGACGTCGTCGAGACCAAGAACGGCGCGCGCCTTATCGGCAACGTCACCAAGATCGACGCCGGCACCATCACCCTCGTCACCGACTACGCCGGCACCCTGAGCATCAAGCAGTCCGAAGTCGTCAAATTCGAGACCGAGCAGCCGCTCTTCATCCGCCTCGCCGGCGGCACCACCATGGAGGGCACCGTCACCGCCACGCCCGACGGCAAGATCACCGTCAAGGGCGCCGACGGCACCATCACCACCACGCCCGACAAGATCGCCTCCACCTGGCCCCGCGGCGAGACCGACCCGGCCGTCGCCGCCTTTGTCCGCCGCTGGAAATACGAGGCCGCCTTCGACGTCACCGGCAAGACCGGCAACAGTGAACAGCTCGGCTACGGCGGCGGGGCCAAGGCCATCCTCGCCAACTCCGAGGACATCCTGATGTTCTACACCAACTTCAACTATCAGCGGACCAACGGCGTGAAGTCCGCCGACAAACTCAACCTCGGCGTCGACTACTCCAGTTACTTCACCGAGCGCTCCACCTGGTATGCCCGCGACGAAGGCGGCTACGACAACGTCAAGGACATCACTTTCTACAACGTGGCCGCCGTCGGTCTCGGCTACGACTTCATCAAGAACCTGCCCAAGCAAAAACTCACCGGTCGCTCCGGTATCTCCTACCGCTACGAGGACTACGGCGACCCCGCCAACGAAGACGTGCGCAGCGCCGGTCTCGATCTCGGCATCAGCCATTACTACAAGTTCGAGAATGCATTGCTGAACAACAACATCACCTACGTCCCCTCGTTCGACGATTTCGGCAACTACCGGGTGCTCCACGACTCCAGCTTCGAATTTCCCCTCGTCGGCCAGTGGAAGTTCCGCATCGGCGTGAACAACGACTTCACCAGTCTCCCGAGCGACGGCGTCGACCGGCTCGACACCACCTACTACGGCAAGTTTTTGCTTCAGTGGGAATAAGTCCGCCCCCGATTCCGGGATCCCCGGCCCGTCGCGAGCTTTCGCGCCGGGCTTTTTTGTGCCTGCCTCGCGCCATGCCACGCCCGCATCGCATCGCGGTCTTCGCCGACACCCACGACCACTTCCCCGCCGGCCTGCCCGCGCGCTTCACCGGCGCCGACGAGCTCTGGCACCTGGGCGACGTGTGCTACCCGGCCACGCTCGCGCGCTTCGAGTGCCTCGGCCCGCCGCTCACCGTGGTGCGCGGCAACAACGACGACCACCCCGCCTGGCCCCTCGTGCTGCGCGTCGAGCGCCATGGCCGCGAATTCCACCTCGTCCACATCGCCCCGCGCCGCGCCCCGCCCGGCGCCGAGTTCGTGCTCAGCGGCCACACCCACGTCCCCTCCGACAGGACCGACGCCGCCGGCGTGCGCTGGCTCAACCCCGGCTGCATCACCCGCCCCCGCGCCGAGATACGCAGCTACGCCTGGCTGACCATCGCGCCCGACGGCGCGGTGAAATGGGATTTCGTGCCGTTGTAGGGCGGGGTCGCCGCACCCCGCCGCTTCGGAAGGATCGAACCGCAAAC
>JBBRHC010000376.1:0-3409 GCA_038223295.1 Opitutales bacterium | reverse complement strand
GGCAAGCAGTAGGAATGGATGATGGGAGCTGGGGGCGGGGGGCGGGGGGCGGGTCGGGCGAGGGGCGCGGTTTTGACGGGGCTTGCGCGGGGGGCGGGGGGCGCAAGGGTGCGGGGCACATGAACTGGGCGGACTATGGGGCGGTGGCGGTGATGGGGCTACTGGGCGGCGCGCACTGCGCGGGCATGTGTGCACCGTTCGCGCTGGCGGTGTCGGCGGGGGCGCAGGGGCGGGCGGGGCTGCTCTTCGCGCGGCATCTCGCCTATCAACTGGGCAAGGCCACGGCCTACATGTTTCTCGGTGTGCTGCTGCTTTTGGCGGCGGGGTGGGTGGACATCGTGACGCCGTTGGTGCGGCTGCAAGACTGGCTGGCGGGGATCGCGGGCGCGGTGATGATCGTGATCGGGCTGGGCTACGCCTTCGCGTGGCGGTGGTCGGCGGCGCTGGCGAACGAGGGCGGCTGGACGGGGCGGGCCTGCGGGGCGCTGCGCGTGTTGTGGGCGACGCCGTCGCTGTGGCGCTGCGTGCTCACGGGATGGGTGAACGGGTTTTTGCCCTGCGGGCTGTCGCTGGCGGCGTTGTTGTTTTTGGTGAGTCGGGACTCGCTGGAGGGCGTGGTGGCGGGGGCGTATGTGTTTGGCCTGGGCACGATGCCGGCGCTGCTGCTGGTGGGCTGGCTGGGCGGGCGGGTGTCGGCGCGGTCGCGCGGGCGCGGGCTGCGGGTGGCGGGTGTGTTGCTGGCGGGATTCGGGGTGCTGACGATTTTTCGCGGGGCGGAGGGGGTGCACCACTGGTTCCACGAGTACACGATGCCGGCGGGCGCGGGAGGTGGAGAAGACGATCCGCACGCGGGGCACGGGCCCTGAGTGGTGCGGGGCGGAGGCGGGCGGCGGGGTGGAAACAAGGGGGCGGGGGGTTATCGGATCACGGGCGGGACGCCCGTGCCACGCCGGAGGCGGGCCGGCGGGGAAAAGCGGCTTGCCCGTGCCGGAGGCGGGCCGCACACCTTCGCGTTTTCCTCTATGCAAAAGCTGGCTCTGCTCTCGGTAAGTGACAAACGCGGTCTGGTCGATTTCGCGACCACGCTGGTCAAAACGCACGGTTACACCCTGCTCTCGACCGGAGGCACCGCCAAGCTGCTCGCCGAAAAAGGCCTGCCCGTGACCGAGGTCAGCCAGCACACGGGTTTCCCGGAGATGATGGAGGGACGGGTGAAAACCCTGCATCCGAAGATCCACGGCGGCCTGCTCTGCCGGCGCGACAAGGCGGAGCACCTGGCGGCGGCGAAGGAGCACGGGATCGCGCTCATCGACCTCGTGGTGGTGAACCTGTACCCGTTCGAGCAGACGGTGGCGAAAAGGGGCGTTCATTTCGAGGAGGCGATCGAGAACATCGACATCGGCGGGCCCTCCATGCTGCGCAGCGCGGCGAAGAACCACGAGGCGGTGACGGTGGTGTGCGATCCGGATGACTACGCGGGGGTGCTGGCGGCCCTGGCCGAGCCGGCGAAATTGACCGGCCTGCGGCGCAAGCTGGCGCTGAAGGTGTTTCAACGCACGGCGAGCTACGACGCGGCCATCGCGCGTTACCTGGAGACGCAGGCGGAGGAGCCCGACCTGGAGGCGCTGAGCGGCTACCCGAAGCAGTTTTCCCTCTCGCTGGCAAAGGCGCAGAGCCTGCGCTACGGCGAAAACCCGCATCAGAAGGCGGCGCTTTATGGCACTTTCCACGAGCACTTTACCCAGCTCCAGGGCAAGGAGCTCTCGTATAACAACATCCTCGATATCACGTCGGCGACCTACCTGATCGGCGAGTTTGAGAAGCCGACCGTCGCCATCCTTAAGCATACCAACCCGTGTGGCGTGGCGTCGGCGGACACGCTGGAGACGGCCTGGGAACGGGCCTTCGCCACCGATACGAAAGCACCGTTTGGCGGCATTATTATCGTCAACCGTACGCTCGACGTGGCGCTGGCGAAGACCATCGCGGAGATCTTCACCGAGGTGATCATCGCGCCCCGGTTTACGGACGAGGCGCTGGCGGTTTTCGCGAAGAAAAAAAACCTGCGTCTGATGATCGCGAAGGAAGGGGTGGGAGCGGAATCGTTGCTGGACGTGCGTTCGGTGGTGGGCGGCCTGCTGGTGCAGGATCGCAACAAGAGCCTGGGCAACACGGCGGACTTCAAAGTGGTGACGAAGCGCCAGCCGACAGCGGAGGAGTGGGCGGCGATGATGTTTGGCTGGCGCGTGTGCAAACACGTGAAATCCAACGCCATCGTCTACTGCCGCGGAGAGCAGACGGTGGGCGTCGGCGCGGGTCAGATGGCGCGGGTGGACAGCTCGCGCATCGCGGTGTGGAAGGCGGGCGAGGCGAAGCTGGAGCTGCGCGGCTCGGTGGTGGTGTCGGAGGCGCTTTTCCCATTTGCGGACGGGCTGATCGCGGCGGCGGAGGCGGGCGCGACGGCGGCCATCCAGCCGGGTGGCTCGGTGCGCGACGACGAGGTGATCGCGGCGGCGGATGCGCGCGGCTTGGCCATGGTGTTCACCGGGATCCGGCACTTTAAGCACTGAGGCGGGTATCCGAAGGACGCTTTAGTCACGGAGGACACGGTGCTCCGAAACGGAGAACACAGAGCAAGCCAAGCATACAGAATCCGGCTGGTTTTGCGTCTGTGATCTCTGTGTCCGCGCTCCGGCTCGGCTCCGTGATAGAATCCGAAAGAGCGCCGGGCGACGGATCGGAGAGACGGAGCGGAGACGGAGCGGCGGGGTGCGGCGACCCCGCCCTACACGGATCGGCTTTAACCCGAAATCCGAAGTAGGAGCCGATGAGATGGCGCAAGAAGTTGGATCAGATGGTCGTTCGTGAATCCCGAGGTGCACTGAATAGTGCATTGAGCGGGTGAACAAACGAGCAGATGACCAGCAGATTGCGCCAGATCGCGGTGATCCACTTCGGATTTCGGGTTTAACCGCCCCACGCAGCGCGAGATCGCCAACTGCCCACGCAAGACCGCCAGCAGGTGTGCGTGATCGGGCATGATCACGACCGCGCGCACCCGCCAATATCCCGCGTGGCGATGGCTTCGATTTCCGCGCGGATCGCCCCGGCCACTTCGTCCCGTTCAAGCCCCTTGGCCCGATCAACTGTGCAAAGCGTAAGGAAATACGATGCGCCGATCTGATTGAGCCTATGCCGGCGCAACGCTCCTTCGCCATGGTTTGCACGGTGCATGTCAGTGCTACCGCGACCCGCCCAAGACGCGCAAGCCCTCCAACCCGCGCGTAGGCCGTGCCCCTTGGGGCGCGCCGGCCCCTGCCCCCCCCCCCCGCCGCCGCAAGCCGGCGGCCAACAAAAACCAACCCCCAACCCCCCCCCCCCCCACCCCCCCCACCCCCCCGCAAAAAAA
>JBBRHC010000375.1:0-3436 GCA_038223295.1 Opitutales bacterium | reverse complement strand
GACCGCGAGCTCGGCCGCTTCCGGCACGGTCTTCAGGTGACCGCGGTCTCCCGCCTCATAGGGGGAGTCCCGGCTTGGGTCGACGACGACGTCCGCGCCGCAGGCGCTCGCCAGCTCCCGCCGGCCGCGAGAGAAGTCGCTCGCGACGATCGTGCGGACGCCCTGCGCCTTCAGCATGCAGATCACCGCCAGGCCGACGGGTCCGCAGCCGATCACTATCGCCACGTCCCCCTTCTTGATCTCGGCCCGGCGGACGGCGTGCCAGCCGATCGCCATCGGCTCGGTGAGGACGCCGAGCTCGGGCGAGAGGCCGTTGGGGAGTGCGAACATCATTGACTCCTCGACCGCGACCCGCTCGGCGTAGGCGCCCGGCGCCGCCGCGGAGAGGCCGATCGCGTGGATCTCGGCTCCGCGCTTGATCAGGGGCAGCGCCACCACGGGTGTGCCGGTCGAGACCTTCTTTTTGCAGTTCGGCCCGTAGTCGGCAACCTCCCCACAGAACTCGTGGCCGAACACGACCCGTTGATCGGAGCGCATGAAGCCGTCATAACCGGCCTCGGCGAGCAAGTCTGCCTGCACGTCGGCGTGGTGGCGGGCGTGGAGATCGGATCCGCAGATACCGCATCCGAGGACGTTGAGGAGGACCTGGCCCTTGCCGGGCTCTGGGCTCGGAAGGTCGGCGACCTCGAGCTTTGAGTTCTCACAGGCAACCGCCCTCATGGCCGGTCCGCTCTCACCCGGGCAGCAGGGAGTCCTCGAAGGGCGGGAGCGGCTTGATCAGCGGCTCGAGCAAATCGGCGGGCCCGCTCCGTGGTGAGCACCTGATCGGGATCGAGCCTGATCATCTCGTGCTCGCCTTCGTCGTATTCCCAGACGTTCTCGCCGACCAGACGGCCACGCTCGTCGTAGGGCCAGATCATCGCGACCCGGCCCTTGAGCAGATACATCGCGTCCTCGTCGGCCTCGATCCCGCCCGCGGCGAGAGCGGAGCCCAGGGTCTGCTGGTAGCCGACCACCGTGCTGACCACCATCCAGTCGCCGACCGCGACGGTCTCACTTTGGTTGTAGAAGATGCACTGGTTGGTCTCGGACCAGAGGCGGTAGAGCGGCTCCACTTGCTCGCGACCTTCGAGCTTGATCGGCGGTTGGCCGATCAGGTTGAAGCGGTAGACCGGACGCTCGACGGTCATCTCGGGGGCGAAGATCTCCTCGAAGCGCCCCGCGTGCTCGAGGTTGCGATGGCGGTCGTAGGCCTGAAGCAGATAGCGATGGCGGGGATTCTCCGTGACCTCGATCAACTCCTGCACTGCGATGTTCGTCTTGGTGATGTCGAGCTGATCCATCCCGGTCTGCGCCATTCCCTTCCTCCTCCTCATCCTCGATGGCTGTCAGCGAGCCCTTCGCCCTAACTAACACTAGTGTTATTGACGCCGATGACCGCTGACGCACCCGCTCCGCGCCGCATGTCCGCGCCGGCCCGGCGCGAGCAGCTGCTCGACGTCGCGACCCAACTTGCGGTCGAGCAAGGGTTCCACGCGATCTCGGTCGAGGCGATCGCCCGCCGAGCCGGAATCACCCGCGCGGTTATCTACCAGCACTTCGGAGACCTTCAGACAATGCTCGAGACGGTGATCGAGCGCGAGACGTCGCGTGCGCTCGCCCAGGTCTCCGAGGCCGCTCTTACGGACCTCAGCAAAGGCGACGCCAGGGAGCTGATGCTCGAGAGCCTCGAGGCATACTTGCGCGCGGTGGAAGCGCATCCGACCACCTGGCGCCTGGTCTTGATGCCGCCGGAGGGCGCGCCCGCAAGCCTGCGGAAGAGCATCGCGAAGGGGCGCCAATCCGTGCTCACTCAGCTGACGCGGGCGGTCCGACCGGCGCTCCGAGGGGGGGGTCTGAACGACGCCGAGTTGACGGCCAGAATCCTTTCGGCCCTTTCCGATGAGTACGCGCGCCTCGTCCTAGCCGACCCCGCCCGATACTCGCCCAAGCGCCTGCTAGCCCACGCGCGTTGGTGGCTGGACCTCGCGAAGCCCGCCTGACGCCGCTATCGAAGACGACCCAGCGTCTAGGACTCGCCTGGTCTCCAGAACCAGAGGCTAGGCTCCCGCGCATGGTGCACGAACGCCCGCGCGAATTCGAGCCCGAGCGCGTGGCCAATTAGCTCAGCGGAAGGTATGAACAGGGCCCCCGGGCGCAGATCGATTTCTGGGCGGACCGGCTGGACGCGGCGCCTGCAAACCCCGCTGCGTGAGTTCCTGGCGACCGAAACCGCGAGCGCCACGGCGCTCCTCGGCATGACCCTGGCCGCCCTCGCCTGGGTCAACATCGACTCGTCCTCCTATGAGTCCCTCTGGCGCACGACTCTCTCGATCCGGCTCGGGCACTCGGGTATCTCCCAGGATCTCCGCCATTGGGTGAACAGCGCCGCGCTTCGTCATAACCGAGCACAATCTCAGTCCGGTTTCGCAACGCGCTCGGAGTGGTACGCCGCTGCCACCGGTTGCCGTCGTGCACCCAGGTGTCGTCGGCGCAGACGAGAACGAGTTCGGCGCGCGCCTGGTCATAGGCGAGCGCGGTGGTCGACAGGGACGGGCCACCCTCGGCGCGCCACTGGGATTGCGCGACGGCGGGGACTGCAAGCAAGGCGGCAAGGGTGCACAGCCGGGTGATCGGTGCGGGCACGAACGGGATCTGCATCCCCGCATCGTCGCCGCGCGCGGCGATCGGTCAAGTTCCCCAGTCGCCACGCCGCAACGTCGCCACGCCGCCGCCCTCGCTGCCGGCATCTTCAGCGCGATTCGGCCCCCCCAGCATCGGCGGCGAACGCGGCGAGGTCGGGCCACAGCCGGGCGAAGTCCTCGCCGAGCGCTGCGTAGTGTTCGCGCAGCAGCTCACCACCGCGGGCCAGCGGTGTGGGCCGGGCGAGGCGGCGATCCATCATGCCGAGCACGCGTTCGATGCCTTCGATCGACCCGTAGCCCTCGAGCCAACCTTCCGTGGTGAAGCGCGGCACCACGCGCTGCAGCGCCACCGGCAGCAGCGCCAGATGTGCGTGCAGGTCTGCATGCACATCGCCCAGGAACGAACGCAGCGCCTGCCCTTTGCCATGGTGTTCCCAGTCGCGGGCGAGGAAGTGGTCAAACCAGACGTCGACCAGGACCCCACCAAAGCGCCGGAACGGCGGCTGCAGTCGTTGCCGCGCACCCACCACCACCGGATGCGCATCGACATAACGATCGATCGCACGGTGCAGGCGCACGCCGCGCTGCAGTTCGGGGTGAAGGGTCGCTACGTCGACGCCGCGCACGAAATCGCCGCACAGGTTGCCCAGGCGCACCAAGGCGATCGGCGGCGACAACCGCAGGTGCGCGAGCCTCCAAAGACGAACAACGAAAGCGTTTCCTCAAGCGCATTGATAACCCGGACAAGAATT
>JBBRHC010000374.1:0-3466 GCA_038223295.1 Opitutales bacterium | reverse complement strand
CGCTCGCGAACGCCCCCTCCCCCACCCCGCCCGCTGAACCGCCCGCCGCACCCCTCGCCGACGGCGAGCTTACCGGCCGCATCAACTTCCGCGCCGGCGGCTCCGCCTGGTTCATCCCCTCCCTCTCCGACGACGCCGAGCCCGACGCCACCCGCCCCGACTCCATCCAGATCGGCCCCGGCGACACCCTCAACGCCCTCCCCGGCGACACCGTCGTCGTCGAGATCGACGCCGCCCTGCGCGGCCGGCGTTTCGCCCCCGGCGACGCCCGCAACGACGAGGACCGCGGCCGTGTTGTCCGCATCGTCCGGCGCGCCCGCACCGAGATCGTGGGCCGCCTCGCCCGCGTCCGCTCCCAATACGTCGTGCTCGCCGACGATCCGCGTTTCCCGCTCGAGGTTTTCGTCGCCGACCCCGCCCTCTCCCGCCTCAAGCCCACCCCCAGGCTCGATGATAAAGTCGTCGCCGCCCTCGAGCCCTGGGAAGACTCCCGCAAGCCCCTCCGCGGCGTCGTCACCGAGCGCCTGGGCAAGACCTTCGAGCCCCGCGCCGAGCTCCTCGGCGTCTACCGCAAGTTCAACCTCGACCCCGTTTTCCCCGCCGAGGTCGAGCGCGAGGTCACCGGCCTGGCCGATACCGTGCAGCCCGCCCAGACCGTCGGCCGCCTCGACTACCGCCAGAGCCCCGTCTTCACCATCGACCCCGACGACGCCAAGGATTTCGACGACGCCCTCTCCCTCGAGCCCCTGCCCGGCGGCGGCCTGCGCGTCGGCATCCACATCGCCGACGTCTCCGCCTACGTGAAGACCGGCACCGCCCTAGACCGCGAGGCCCTCAAACGCGGCAACTCCACCTACCTCGTCGGCACCGTCGTGCCCATGCTCCCGGAAAAGTTGTCCAACGGCCTCTGCTCCCTCGTCGAGGCCCAGGACCGCCTCTGCAAGGCCGTCTTCCTCGAGTTCGACGCCAAAGGTCGTATCCACGAAAAAGATACCGGCTACGCCGCCACCGTCATCCGCAGCTACAAGCGCCTCACCTACAAGCAGGCCCACGCCCTGCTCTTCACCGATTCGCTCGACGCCCTCCGCCGCCTCCCGCTCCCGCCCAAACACCAGACCGGCTCCACCGGCCGCGCCCTCTCCGCCCTCTCCGACAAGGAGCTCACCGCCCTCCAGGACTGGATCCGCCAGCTCTGGAAACTCGCCTCCCGCCTGCGCGCCGACCGCATGCACCACGGCTCCCTCGATCTCGACATGCCCGAGACCAAGGTCTTCGTGGACGCCGAGGGCTACGCCGACCGCCTCGAACGCATCGAGCACGACGAGAGCCACCAGCTCATCGAGGAGTTCATGCTCGCCGCCAACGAGGCCGTCGCCCGCCTCACCAAACGCGAAAAACTGCCCTCCCTCTACCGCGTCCACGACGACCCGGACGGCGAGAAACTCGACGAGCTCCGCCAGCAACTCGCCACCCACGGCGTGCGCGTCGGCGACCTCTCAGACCGCAAGGAACTCGTCCGCCTGCTCAAGCTCCTCGCCGACCACCCGCAGGGCTACACCCTGCGCACCCAACTCCTCCGCAGCCTGCGCAAGGCCGCCTACCGCAGCAGCCCCGACGGGCACTTCGGGCTCAACAAAAACGACTACACCCACTTCACCTCGCCCATCCGCCGCTACAGCGATCTCGTCGTCCACCGCGTGCTCGAGGCCTACCTCCACCGCCAGGGCTCGCTCGTCGTCGGCGCGCACCTGCACGACGCGGCGCACCAGCCCATCGCCGGCGGCCCCGCGCTCGCGCCCGCACCGCGCGCCAAGCTGCCCTACACCGCCGCCAAGGCCCAGGAAATGGGCGAGCACCTCAGCCTCACCGAGATCAACTCCGCCGAGGCCGAGCGCGAGAGCGTGAAGATAAAGCTGCTCGAGTTTTTCGAGCGCGAGCTGCTCAAGAAAGTCCCGACCACCTTCGAGGCCGTCATCACCGACGTGCGCCAGAACGGCTTTTTCATCGAGCTCACCGAGTCGATGACCTTCGGCTTCGTGCCCGCCAGCCTCCTGCGCGACGACTATTATCAAATCACCCCCGACGGCAGCGCGATGGTCGGCGGCAAACGCAAAAAACGCTACGCCATGGGCGCCAAGCTCCCCGTCCACGTCGCCAAGGTCGACCGCGTGAAACGTTTCATGGATTTCAAGCCCGCCGAGTAGTTGTCGGGTAAAAAGCGCAACATAAACGGCGCACGGTTTGTTGGTCCGGGGAGCACACGAGTCCCGCGTGTCGGAGACGGCGTCCCGCCGTATCCCGTCCGGGCATTGGGCGAGACGCCCAACGCGGCACCCGAGACGGGTGCGCTCCCCGGACCACCCCGGACCGCCCCCAAGCCGTCCATTTGGTTTTTTATATCTCCGGCGTTTCCCCGCGCTAAAACAGCTCCCCCTGTGCCCCGCTCCCAGTCGCCGGCCGCGCGCCCAGCAGCGCGCCGTAACGCTCCAGCCAGTCGTCCAGCTTCTCCACATACGCCGGGGGGTCGTAACCCGTCTCCGGCCGCGCCGCGTCCCACTCCGCCAGGGGCCGGGCGCGCTGCCAGTCGCTCGTCCGCCCCTTTGTCTTCGCCACCAGGTAGTAGCTCACGCGCTCGCCCATGCGCGGCCTCGGGCTCATGCGCAGCGCCGCCTCGGCCGACGCGCGGCGCGGTTTGCCG
Organism: Opitutales bacterium; assembly: GCA_038223295.1. Lineage (GTDB taxonomy): Bacteria > Verrucomicrobiota > Verrucomicrobiia > Opitutales > Opitutaceae > IMCC26134_A. The sequence goes on along the minus strand of JBBRHC010000374.1, from coordinate 768 downwards.
CCCTCGCCGATCATGCGCTCGTACGCGTCGGGATTCATGCTCAACACCTCCGCCTTCGCCAGCTCCGCCACCGGCGTCTCGCGCGCCGTGATCGCCCGCCGCAGCTCCTCCAGCCGCGCCAGCGGCGAGTCCGCCTCCAGCCCCAGCAGATGCCGGATCAGGTGCCGCGTGAGCCCTTTCAAAAACGGCTCGATCCCGCGCGAGCGCAACGCGCTGCCGCGCAGCACCACGCGGTCGCCCTCGCGCAGGGCGTAGTTCTTGGCCTTATAACACCACATCGCGGCGTAGCTGCCGTCGTGCTCCAGCTCGATGCCGGGCGGCAAAAGCGTTTCCACCTCGGCCAACAAGGTTTCGGGCCGGTCAAAATAGGCCTCCGACGAGAGGTAGATCCCGTCCGTATCGGCTTCGAGGATGGTGCCGCCGGCCGCCGCGAAACCCTCGATCAAGCGTTGCAACAACTCGCGCCCGCGGCGCGTCACCTCCGCCGCGAGCTCCCCGTCCCCGAAACGCGCCCCGGAAAATCCGAGGTAGCCGTAAAAGGAGTTGATCAGGATCTTGAAACTCGCCTGCCGCGCCTGGGCCTCGGCGCGCTCCTCGGCGCTCGGGCCGTGGCGGGCGATTTGTTTATACTTCAGCCGATATTCGCGCAGGCGACGCAGGAGCGGGATAAAGACGCCGAGCGGATCGTTCCGGGGGCTGCGGTCGAGCAGGAGCAGGAGGCTCGGATAGAGCGAGGCCACATCGAAGTGGAGGACGTGGCGAAACACG
>JBBRHC010000373.1:0-3481 GCA_038223295.1 Opitutales bacterium | reverse complement strand
AGATGGCACAAGATGCTGGATCAGATGGTCGTTCGTGAATCCCGAAGTGCACTGAATAGTGCATTGAGCGGGTGAACGGACGAGCAGATGAGCAGCAGATTGCGCCAGATCGCGGCGATCCACTTCGGATTTCGGGTTAATCCGGGTTAGGTCGGCTCAGTAGCGGCCCATGACGAAGAAGACGATCCAGACGAGGCCGATGTTGCCCATGACCCAGAGGCCGATGAGGGCGGGGCTGAGGAAACTGGTGAGCAGGCCGGCGACGAGGCAGAAGAGGTTGAGCCCGATGGCGAGGACGAGGTAGTCGCGACGGCGGTTGTTGGGGCGGGGGCCGAGGTCGCGGAGGAGCTCGCCCTCGGCGGCGCGCTCGCGGGCGGAGTTGTCGCGCAGGATTTGAAAAACGTCGGTGCCCGCGTGTTCGGCGTCGTAGGCGGCGTTGGGCGTCGCGTAGGTGACGGCGGCGGTTGCGGAGGGCGTGGCGGGCGAGGCCAGTTTATGGGTGGCGCGGGCCGGGAACAGGTGCGCGTGGAGCTCGGGCAGGTCGCGGATGGGTAGCCAGGGCTCGGGCTCGCGCACGGCGGAGTCGGCGGAAACGGCGGGGGTGGCGGGCGCGGAGGGGGACGCGGCGAGGCGGACGAGGGTATCGGGGCGGAGGGCGTGGATCTCGGCTTTTTGCAGGAGGACGACGAGGCTGTGCGGGCCGGTGACGCGGCCGTTTTCCTGGATTTCGTAGCCGGGGGGCATGGGGTGGGGGAGGCTCGGGGTTGCGGACGGAGGCGGGTTAGGGAAGGCTGGTTTCGGACGGCGCGCCCGGCGGTCGCGCCCTACCGGCGGATAAGACCGGAGGGGGCGTTAGGTGGCGATCGCAGTGGTGAGGGTGTCGAGGCGGGCGAGGATGGCGGGCGTGAGGAGGGGGAGCACGTCGAGCGCGCCGAGGTTTTCCGTGAGCTGGGCGGGTTTGGAGGCGCCGAGGATGACGGTGCTGACGCGGGGATTGGCGAGGCCCCAGGCGACGGCGAGGCGGGGAAGGGTGGTGTCGAGCTCGCGGGCGATCGCGGCGAGGGAGGGGACGGCTTCGAGCTTGGGTTTCTGGTCGCCGTCGACGATGTCGCGCAGCCATTCCATGCCTTTGACGGTGAGGCGGGAGTCGGCGGGAATGCCGGCGTTGTATTTGCCGGTGAGGAGGCCGGAGGCGAGGGGCGACCAGATGGTGGTGCCGAGGCCGGGCTCGGCGTCGTAGAGGGAGGCGTATTCGTGCTCCACGCGATGGCGGTGGAAGAGGTTGTACTGCGGCTGCTCCATGACCGGGGCGTGGAGGTGGTGGCGGGCGCAGAAATCGCGGGCGGCGACAATTTCGGGGGCGCTCCACTCGCTGGTGCCCCAGTAGAGGACTTTGCCCTGCGTGATGAGATCGTGCATGGCGCGACAGGTCTCGCCGACGGGTGTGGCGGGGTCGGGGCGGTGGCAGAAATAGAGGTCGAGGTAGTCGACCTGGAGGCGGGCGAGGGCGGCGTGGCAGGCCTCGATCACGTGTTTGCGGGAGAGGCCGCAACCGTTGGGGCCGCGGTAGTCGGCGCCGAAGAACACTTTGCTGGAGACGATGTAGGAGGCGCGGGACCAGCCGGAGTTTTTGAGGATGCGGCCCATGACGACCTCGGCCTGGCCCTCGGCGTAGCCTTCGGCGTTGTCGAAAAAGTTGACGCCGGCGGCGTAGGCGGTGTGCAGGAGTTCGCGGGCGGTGTCGTCTCCGATCTGATTGCCGAAGGTGACCCAGGCACCGAAGGAGAGAGCGCTAACTTGAAGGCCGGACTGGCCGAGGCGGCGGTAGAGCATGGTCATGGTTTGCGGAGACAAACCATGAAATGGGGAATGACCACCGCCGAATGACGAATGGGGCGGGCGGCGCGTGGATCAGGCGGCGGGGGAGGCGAGGAAGGCGGCGGCGAGGCGGAGATCCTCGGCGAGCAGGACGTGGGCGGCGGCGGGGTGGAGGGTGGTGGAGACGTGGGCACCCCCGGCGCGCAGGAGGGAGGCGAGGCGGGGCGGGTGGTCGGAAGGCACGATGGGATCGTGGGCGCCGTTCATGAGCAGGAAGCGGCGGTTGGCGAGCGAGGCGGGCGCGGCGGGGCGGTCGAGCACGATCATGGAGCGGAGGAGGATGGAGGCCGGGAGGACGAGGTCGGGGCGGAGGAGGGCGAGGGTGGCGGCGATGTTGGCGCCGTTGGAAAAGCCGAGGGCGACGAGGGGCGTGGCGGGGGTATCCAGTTTATAATGACGCAGGGCGAGTAGCACGAAGTCGGCGAGCTCGTGGGTGCGGGCGGTGACCTCGGCGGGGTCGAAAACGCCCTCGGCGAGGCGGGCGAAGTACCGGGACGCGCCGCGCTCCGACACGAGGCCGCGCGGGGCGAGCAGGGCGGAGCCGGGCGAGATGCGGTCGGCGAGATCGACGAGGTCGTGCTCGGTGCCGCCCGTGCCGTGGAGGAGCAGCATGGCGGGCGCGGCGGGATCGGTGGCGGGGCGGTGGAGGTGCGGCCAGGCGGCGAGGGCGTGGGGGAGGCTCATGGCGGTGGAGGGGTCAGACAGGGAGGGGGACGAGGGCGGCCGCGATTTCGGCGCGGCGGGCCTCGTATTGCGCGGGGAGGCGGAGGGTGGAGCCGAGGGCCTCGACGGTCTCGTCGGTGGCGAAACCGGGAGTGTCGGTGGCGATCTCGAAGAGCACGCCGCCGGGCTCGCGGGCGTAGATGGAGTGGAAGTAGCTGCGGTCCATCTGCGGGCTGACGTTGAGCCCGGCTTCGCGCCAGTGGTTCTGGGCGGCGAATTGGGCCTCGTCGTCGGCCACGCGGAAGGCGACGTGGTGAACGGTGCCAACCCCGGGCTGGCCGCGGGGGGCGGCGGGCGCGGCGACGAGGTCAACGTAGGTGCCGGGGCCGGCGGCGGCGGCGGTGTAGCGGATGCGCCAGGCGGAGGCGTCGCGGGCGTGCTCGCGGTAGCCCATGCGATCGGTGAGGAGCGCGGCGGTGCGGGCCGAATCGGCGTGGGTGAGCGTGGTGGAGTGGAAGCCGCGCAGGCCGCGGGCCGGGGGGATCTCGGGGTGGGGGTTGGCGGTGCGGGCATCGGGCTCGGCGGTGGCGACGAGTTCGAGGCCGAGGCCGTCCGGATCCTGAAAATGCAGGACGGTTTCGCCGAAGCGGATGGACTCGGTGAAGGGCACGGACTGCGCGGCGAGGCGCTCGCGCCAGAAGGCGAGGGACGCGGCGGGGACAGACCAGGCGGTGGCGGTGGCCTGGCCGGGGCCGACGCGGCCGCGGGGTTGGCCGGCCCAGTAGAAAAAGGTGAGCACGGAACCGGGAGTGCCGACGTGGTCGCCGAAGTAGAGATGGTAGGTGGAGGGGTCGTCGAAATTTACGGTGCGCTTGACCAGACGCAGGCCGAGGACGCGGGTGTAGAAAACGACATTGGCGGCGGGATCGCCGGCCATGGC
>JBBRHC010000372.1:0-3487 GCA_038223295.1 Opitutales bacterium | reverse complement strand
CAGAATTTGCAGGCGAAACCCGCTCCAGCGCGCTGACCGATCGGGGGCGGACGTCGTCAGGGAGTTGGCCCGGTCGCGAGGGGACGGGTGACGAAAAGAAAAGGGCGGGTCGGAGACCCGCCCTACTGGTGAGGAGCGCCCGCGAGCAGGCAGCCTACTTCACGGCGGCGAGTTCGGCGGCGAGAAGTTCGCGGGTGCGGGCCTTGGCGTCGGCGAGGGGGAGTTCGCCTTTGTCGATTTTCGCGAGGAAGGCTTTTTGCGCGAGGTAGTCCTTGTTCGCGACGCCAGCTTTGCTTTGGAGCATGCGCCAGGCTTTGCGGCGCTCGACGGCGAAGAGAACCATCTGGCGGGTGACCGCGTAGTAGTTCACTTTGCCGTGCTCCTCGGCTTTGATGTAGCTGCCGAAATTTTTCACGAACGCGCGGTGCTGCGGGTCGAGGAAGCGGCGGTGCACGACGTCGTCCTGCGTGATGAAGGCGAGTTGGTCGTCGATCAGCGTGAGCTTGGCGGCGTCCTCGGCTTTGATCGGCTTCACGTGTTTCCGGAAGCGGACTTCGGAGATCGCCCAGTGCGCGACGGTGAAGCTGTAGTCGGCACCGTCGGTGTATTTGGTGCGCCACCAATCGCGGTCGATGCTCGGGTTGCCTTTGAGGTCGAAGGCTTCCTGGGCGGTTTCGCCTTTGCGCGGGTTGAAGACGAACTCGGGCATGCCGCGGCAGTCGCGGACGAGTTTCGCCTGGTCGGCGGACATGTTGTCGCCGACGCCGTGCTCGGGTTGGCAGGTGGTGTAGGCCTGGAAGAAGGCGGTGCCGCGATACTCGAGGCCGTCGAGGAGGGCTTTGTAGAGTTTCGCGGAGTTGGCCATCGAGACCTGCGCGACGTAGGGCGAGCCGTGGCCGCCGGTGAGGATCTCGGAGACGTTTTTCTTCTCGGTAAGCTTGCCCTGCGAGGCGACGCCGAACTGGTTCATGTCGTAGCCGCCGAGCGTCGTGGAGGAGTCGGAGTTCTGGCCGCCGGTGTTGGAGTAAACCTGCGTGTCGAGCATGAGCATCTTCACGTTGGGGCGGTTTTGGAGGACAACCTTGGAGACGTTTTGGAAGCCGATATCGCCGAGGGCGCCGTCGCCGCCGATGACCCAGACCTTGGGGAGTTCGCGGATTTCCTGTTCGGTCATCTGCGAATCTTCGAGGCGGGTGAGCGTGAAATACTCGGCTTCGCTCCCGACGTTTTCGGTGCGGTCGAGGAGGGCGTCGGTGAGGCGCTCGGGCGCGACGGAGCGGCGGGCGTGACCGACCATCACGGACTCGGCCATGAGCCAGGAAATCGTCGAGCCGTCCTGGAAGAGCGAATTCATCCACGGGTAGGGATGCGGATTCGCGGGCGGAGTGGAGCCGTAGACGGTGTTACAACCGGTGCTCGCGCCCATCATCATCACGGACATGCCGTTCGCGCGGCGGCCGTCGACGGCCTGGAGTTCCTTATGGTTGAACGCGTCCTGCTGGAGCACGGCGACGAGGCCGCCGACGAGTTGGGCGTCGGTGATCGGGCCGTGTTTTGATTCGTAGGCGGCGATGCGCGTCGCGGAGTCTTCGTCGGTTTCGCCGCCGAGGCCGACGACGACGTGGGCGTAGGTTTTGCGGAAGAGCGCGTATTCGGCGGCGCTGCGGGCCTGGAGCGCGGCGAGTTTTTCGAGGCCTTCTTTTTCGAGGCGCGCGGCCTTGCCGCGGAGGCGGTCGGCTTTGCGATGATAAATCGGGCGCATGTAGGCCTCGGTGACGCTGGCGACGGAGCGGAGCACGCTCTTCTCGCCGCAGCCGGCGCAGGCGCCGTCGCCGGAGACGAGGGCTTCGTAGTTGCGGCGGACCATGAGGTGATTGCGGAGGGCGGCTTCGCGGGAGCCGGCGGCATCGGCGTCGTTGTAGAGGCCGAGGAATTTCTGCGGCGTGTCGGGGAGGAGACGCGAGAAGACCTGCGCGGTGGTGAGCTCGGCGTTGAGCTCCTCGGTCTCGCGCGTCATGCGGAGGGCGTCGTGATCACCGCAGACCTGCACGCATTCGCCGCAGCCCTTGCAGAGATCGGAGACGAAGATCGAGAACAGGCCGCCGGCGCCGGGAGTCTTGGCTTCGAGGGAGCGGAAGATCGCGGGGACGTTGGAGTAGGAGAGCGGGAGTTTGTCGATGATCGTGGTGAACTCGCTCTTGGATTTATCCGAGATGGTCGTGAGCGCGGTGACTTCGGCGCGGACGATGTCTTTGAAGGGGACGCCGGTCTTGGCTTTGACGGACTCGTTCATCTTCGCGCGGGCGCGGGATTCGAGGCCGGCGAGTTCGGTGCCGAAGGCTTGGCGATCGGCGACCGAGGTGACGTAGTTGTTGACGGCGGTTTTGAGCACCGTGACGACGTCTTGCGCGGTGTTGGGCAGCGCGGTGTCGGGACACGCGGTGATGCACTCCATGCACTGCGTGCAATTTTCGGCGATGTAGACGGGCGTCTCGCGGCGGGCGACGTATTTGGACTGCGTGGCGCCGGAGCCGGCACCCATGACGCCGACGGAGGCGAGCGCACCGGCGGGTTGGTGGTAGCCGAGGCCGGCGCGGAATTCGGAATCGAATTTCGCGAGCGTCTGGAACGGCGCGCGGGCGGGCTGCGCGGCGGGCCTCGCGATGCTGCCGCAACCGGAGGAGCCGCAGCCGGCGGTGGGAGGGAAGTGGTGGTCGCCCTGCGGGGCGAGCATCGGATTGCGCATCGACGAGCGGTCGGGATCGGAGGCGGCGCCGTATTTGATTTCCACGACGCGGGCCCAACCCTCGTTCATCACGGTCATGTTGGACGTGACGACGGCGTCGCCGAAGCGGCCGAATTTCTTGACGTATTGTTTGTGGACGACGGCTTGGAACTGCTCTTCAGAAATGCCGAAGGTTTGGAGGAACGGCGAGACGCGGAAGAAGGCGCCGAGGAAGGAATTCCCCTGCATGCGGAGCTGGAGTTCGGTCTGCGTGGTGGCTTGGCGGGCGATGTCGAAGCCGGGGAGAATGAAGACGCGGATTTTGTTTTCCTGCACGAACTGGCGGTGTTTCGCGGGGATGCGCTGCCAGGCGACTTCCGGGGTGTCGCTGGACTCCCAGACGAGAGCGCCGCCTTTTTTCAGGCCGTCGAGGGGATTGGTGTGCGTGAAGGCTTTCGGGTCGCAGCAGAGGACGACGTCGACGTGGTTGAGTTCGCAGTTAACTTTGATGCGCTCGGGGGCGACGGTGAGGTAATAGTTCGTGGGCGCGCCCTTTTTCTCGGAGCCGTATTTCGGGTTGGCCATGACGTTGATTTTTTCAACGAGTTCGCCGTCGGCGTCGTAGGTGGGATTCGTTTCGGAAATGAATTGGCCGAAGTCGCCGATGATGGAGCCGAGATTTTTTCCGGTGGTGATCATGCCCCAGCCGCCGATGGAGTGGAAACGGACGGCGATGGCTTTGTCGGGGAGGAGGGAAGGGGT
>JBBRHC010000371.1:0-3491 GCA_038223295.1 Opitutales bacterium | reverse complement strand
ATCACCGGCGAGATGACTTTCCGCACCAAGATGATTTCCGAACTGCCCGCCGACACGATGGTGGTGTGGGACACCTCGAACGACGAGAGGGCGACTTTATGGGGCGGAGTGATGACGGCCACCGCCGTCGGCCTCGGCGTGAAGGGCGCGATCATAGACGGCGGCATCCGCGATACGCATCAGATTATGGAGAAAAATTTTCCCGTCTTCTATAAGCACCGCATCCCGAACGGCTCGCTCGGGCGCTGCCTTATCACGCACTACCAAGTCCCGATCAAAATCGGCGACGCCGTCATCAAACCGGGCGACGTTGTCCTCGGCGACATTGATGGCGTGGTCATCGTGCCGCGCGATATCGCCTTCGATGTCCTGGTGCGGGCGGAGGAAATCAAGGCCAACGAAAAAGTCATCTTCGGCTGGGTCGCCGAGGGGAAAACCGTGAACCAAATCACCCAAGAAGGCGGCTATTTCTGATGCGCTCCCCCGTCGCGGCCTACCCTCAGCACCTGCGCGCGCTCCTTAGTAGAACCGAGCATCTCCCTGCATCCACCTCAGCCGTTTGAGCCCCGCCATGCCCACCACCCCTTCCCCTACCACCGAGGCCGATCGCTCGCTTCGCACGCGCACAATCTACGGTTTCGGCGGCATGTTTGACCGCATCGGCAGCCAAGGGTTGAAGGACCTGGGCAACCCGATCTACAACCTCGTTTTAGCGATCAATCCGGCGACCATCGGCTTGATCTTCGTGGTGACCCGTTTGTGGGATGCGTTTATCGACCCGCTCATGGGGTCGATCTCCGACAACACCCGCACCCGCTGGGGCCGGCGTCGGCCCTATATGTTGGTGGGAACGGTGCTGGCCGCGTTCGCGATCCTGCCGATTTTCTGGATGCCCGCCGACCTCGGCGCCACCGGCACCGCCGTGTGGATGCTGGTGACCGGCCTGGTGTTTTTCACCGCGTTCACGATTTTCGACATCCCCTACCGCGCCCTCGCCTACGAACTCGCGCCCGGTTACCACGCCAAAACGCGCATCCTCGCCGCCCGCACCCTGTTCACCATGGTCGCGGCGGCGGCGGTGCCGTGGATTTTCCCGCTCACGCAATCCGGCTGGTTGGGCGAGCCGCGCGACAGCCTGCCCTGGATATCCGTGGGGCTGGCGGTGCTCATCCTCGTCTCGGGCCTCGTGCCGACCTTTTTCCTCCGCGAACCGCCCGCGACGCGCGCCGCGGAAGCCCGCCGCCGCGTGCCGTTTCGCGAAAGTTTTTTCCGCACCGTGGCGTGCCGGCCCTTCCGTCGCCTGCTCGCGATGGGGGCCTGCACCATCGTGGGCGTGAACCTCGGCTTCGGTTTCGGCACCTACGTCATCATCTATCACATCTACGGCGGCGAACGCGCCGCCGCCGCCGCCACGCTGGGCTGGTTTGGCACCTCGTTTGTCGGCGTCGCCTTGCTCTCGGTTCCGGTGATGACCGCCCTCGCCCGCCGCATCGGCAAACGCGACGCCCTCGCCGCCGCGTTGGGCCTCTCCCTGGTCGGCGCGATCGCCTCGTGGTGGCTCTTCTCCCCGTCGCATCCGTGGACGGTTTACCTGGGCCCGGTGCTGCTCGCGCCCGGCATGATCTGCCTCTGGATGTTGGGGGAATCGATGGTCGCCGACGTGTGCGACGTCGAGACTCTGCGCACCGGCGAAAGCGCCGAGGCGATGTTCAGCTCCGTCTTTGCGTGGGTGCTTAAAACCGCCACCGCCCTCAGCATCCTCGGTTCGAATCTCCTGCTTAATCTGGTGGGCTTCGACGTTACCCTCGGCAGCGCCCAACCGCCCGAGACGGTGTGGTGGATGCGGGTGATCTACGTCGCTTTGCCCGGGGCCGGATTCGTGGGCTCGCTGGCTCTTCCTCGCCGGCCACCGCCTCGGGGCCAGGGAAATGGAGCCGATCCACGCCGAACTGGCTCGCAAACGCCGCGATGGCGAAATCTGAATACCGCATTTTCTTTCCGCCTAATCATCCTCGCTGCTAGCACCGACTAACTAACGCCATGAACAACCCCATAGACTGGCTCGTCCTGATCGCCTTCCTCGTCTTCTCCACCTGGTTCGGCCACCGGCTCAAGGGCAAGGGCGCGGACAGCCTCGACTCGTTTTTTCGCGGCGGTCGCAACGTGCCGTGGTGGGCCGTCTCCGCCTCGCTCATCGCGACCAAGACCAGCGCGCTGACATTCATCGCGGTGCCCGCCGCCGTTTACGCCGCCGGGGGCGACCTGCGCTACGCCCAGATCACGATCGGTTTTATCATCGGCAATTTCCTCATGGCCCGGTTTTTCATCGGCGCCTACTACGAGGCCGATGTGTATAGCCCTTACGACTACATCGCGAAAAAACTGGGCGCGCGCGTCGGTCACCTCGCCCGCGTGCTCTTTGTCGTCGGCGCGGTTCTCGGCCAGGCCATCCGCCTGCTCTCCACCGCGCTCATCCTGAGCGTCATCACCGACTTTTCCCTCGCCACCTGCATCTGGATCATCGGCGGCTTTTCCGTACTCTGGGCCTGGTTCGGAGGCGTCACCACCGTCATCTGGACCGATGTGCTCCAGTTCGGGATCTTCACGCTCGGCGCGCTCGTCTCCGCCGCCTGGCTGCTGCACCTCGTGCCCGACGGCCTCTCCGGCATCCTCATCGCCGCCGACGAGCGCGCGAAACTCGTCTTCCTCGATCTCTCGCTCGATCCCACCAAGACCTTCACCCTCTGGGTCGGACTCGTCGGGGCCAGCATCTTCGAGCTCGGAGCCAACGCTGTCGATCACGTCGTCACCCAGCGCGCCCTTTGCTGCAAAAACGTCCACGAAGCCCGCCGCGCCGTGCGTTGGTCCGCCGTCGGCGTGTTGACCACCTACCTGATGTTGCTCGTCGGCCTGGGCCTGGTCGCCTTCCACGCCGCCCAACCGCCCTCCGCCGCCACCGCCGCGCAGCTCATCGCCCAGCCCGACCGCGTCTTCCCTCTTTTCATCGTGGAGAACCTGCCCGTCGGCCTTTCCGGCCTGCTTATCGCCGCCCTCTTCGCCGCCGGCATCTCCACTCTCGACTCCGCCCTCACCGCCCTTTCCCAGATCACCGTGCAGAGCACCTTGCCCGCGCTCACCCGCCGCGTCTGGTCGGAGGCCGCCCTCGTGCGCGCCTCCCGTCTCGGTCTCATCGCGTGGGGCGTCATCCTCTGCGCCCTCGCGCAGATTTTTAACGCCAGTCTCGACGAGGGCCTGCTCAAGCTGGGCCTTGCCGTGCCGGGCTACGTCTTCGGCTCCCTGCTCGGCATCGCCTGGCTCGCCCTGAGCGGAAACACCCGCCCGGCCCATGTCTTCGCGGGCGCGATCGCCGCTATAACCACCGTTCTGATACTGCGCAACCAGGGCATCTCCTTCTTCTGGTGGTATCCGGCCGGCGCGCTCGTCCAGGTCGCCTTCACCCGCGCCCTCGACCGCATCCTTCTCCCTTCCCG
>JBBRHC010000370.1:0-3504 GCA_038223295.1 Opitutales bacterium | reverse complement strand
CCCTCGCCCCCGCCCGCCTCCTCGGCGCCGAGGCCCGCGACTTCGCCCCCCTCGACGCCGCCTGCCAGTCCTGCCACCAACCCCACGCCTTCCACCAGGCCAACATCCGACGAGATACCTCCTGCTCCGTCTGCCACCTCGAACACCAGGGCCGCACCCACGACCTCCGCGCCATCGACCCCGTCCACTGCACCGCCTGCCACGGCGACAGCAGCCAGATGACCGACGCCGGCCTCCTCTCCCGCACCCTGTCCCCCGCGCTTTTCGCCGTTAAACTCGCCCCCGGGGCGACCGCCTTTGCCGTCGCCCGCCCCCCCGGGGGCCTCACCGCGCCCATCACCTCCTTCGCCGACCACCCCGAATTCCGCCTCCACGCCCCGGGTGTCCGCGACCCCAATCCCCTCGCCTTCAACCACGCCATCCACCTCTCGGGCCCGGCCATCCCCCTGCTCGACGGCAAGCCCCTCGACTGCCGCTCATGTCACGTGCCCGACCCCACCGGCGCGCTCATGCTGCCCATCACCTTCCCCAAAAACTGCCACGCCTGCCACGGCCTCCCCAACGACCCCCCCACCCCCACCCACACCGTGCCCCACGGCTCGCCCGAGACCGCACGCGCCTGGCTCCGCGCCATCCCCGCCGCCTACACCGACGACGCCGTCCGCCGCCTTGGCCTCGCCGGCAAGCCCCTCCGTGACCACGTCTCGGACAAACTCGCCGGCCTCCGCCGCCTCCACCCCACCGGCGAAGGTTTGGAACGCCAAGTCTTCTTCGGCGACCCCGCCGCCCCCGCCGGTCGCGATTCCTGCAACCTCTGCCACCAGGTAACCGCCTCGCCCGCCGGCGCCGCCCCCCGCATCGCCCCCACCCAGGTCCCCGACGTCTGGCTCCCCCGCGCCCGTTTCGACCACTCCCGCCACACCCAGATCAACTGCATCTCCTGCCACGCCGCCGAGACCAGCATCGCCACCGCCGACGTGCTCATGCCCACCCACGCCACCTGCGCCGCCTGCCACAGCCCCGCCGGCGGCGTCACCGATAGCTGCACCGCCTGCCACGGCTACCACAACCCGCCCCCCACCGGCCTCCCCGCCGGCCCGCTCGCCCACACCCCGCTCCCCGCCGCCCTCCGGCGCGCCCTCGCCGCCACCGCCCCCGCCGCCCTGCCCCCGGCCTCCGTCCCCTAGGCCCCCATGCCCCCCCTCGGCCCCATCTCCGCCGCCGTCTTCGCCGCGCTCCTCCCCTGCGCCGCGCTCGCCTCCCCGCCCGCCGCCCCCCCTCCCACCGACGCCCGCGGCATCCCCGCCGACGAGCCCCGCGCCCACCAACGCCTCGACCCCGAGCCCCCGCCCGCCGCCCCCGCCGACACCCCCGCCGACCCCGGCGCCCCGCTCCCGCCCCTCCCGCCGCCCTACCCGCCCACCCCGCGCCTCGAACGCCCGCTCGCCCCCGCGCCCGCCGCCCCCTTCAACCCCGACCCCGGCGCCAGCGCCGCCGCCACGCCCTCCACCCCCGAGCCCTACTTCGTCAACGACCCCGCCCCCCCCGCCGCGCCGTCCGCCCCCCCGCCCCCCTACCCGGAGTTCACCACCCGACCCCGCCTCACCGCCGACCCCTCCCCCTTCACCTCCGATCCGGCGCAAATCATAAAGAATACCTCCCAAAACATGGATCCCGCCCTGGCGCTCCCCCGCGCCGGCGTCCGCTCCACCGACTACATCGAACCCCACCACGGCCACGGTTGGGATGCCCCCGCCTCCTACCCCCTCTCCGTCCCCTCCGCTCCCGGCGTCGCCCCCGCCCTCCCCGCCGACACCACCGCCGCCCCCGACCGCTGGCGCGACGTCGGTTTTTCCCCCTGGCGCCGCTACACCTCCGGCGATCTCAACGAGTCCCCCTTCGGCCACCCCGAGCCCGAGACCTGGCACTGGTATCGCCAGAGCCTCCTGAAAGGCGACCTCCCCATCCACGGCCAGGACTGGTTCCTCGCCCTCACCGTCTCCTCCGAGTCCATCCACGAGGACCGCGACCTCCCGCTCCCCTCCGGCATCAGCGCCGCCGCCCCCGGCCAGTTCGATTTTCTAGGCGACTACACCACGACCAACTTCGTGCAAAACGCCGCCCTCGACGTCCTCCTTTTCCAAGGCGAAACCGTCTTCAAGCCCCCCCACCAGACCTTCAGGCTCCGCCTCGTCGCCAACTACAACCGCGTCGAGGTCGCCGCCCCCGGCATCCTCCACCCCGACCCCGGCTTCCCCTCCGGCGGCAACGATTCCCCCACCCGCCGCACCGACACCTGGATCGCCCTCCAGGAGGCCTTCTACGAATACCACCTCGCCGACCTCTCCCCCACCTACGACTTCGTCGCCATAAAAGCCGGCATCCAGACCTTCAACAGCGACTTCCGCGGCTTCATTTTCAACGACACCCAGCTCGGCGTCCGCCTCCTCGGCAACCACGACAACAATCGCCTCCAATACAACGCCGCCCTCTTTTCCCTGCTCGAAAAAGACACCAACTCCGAGCTCAACACCCTCGATTCACGCGACCAGCTCGTCGCCGTCGCCAACCTCTACCGCCAGGACTTCCTCGTCAAAGGCTACACCGCCCAGGTCTCCCTCCACGGCAACTTCGACCACGGCGCCCGCGACCTCTACTACGACACCAACGGCGCCATCGTCCGCCCCACCCCCCTCGGCACCGTCGCCCCCCACGACGTCGATGTCGGTTACCTCGGCTGGGCCGGCGACGGCCACATCGACCGCATCAACCTCAACCACGCCCTCTACTACGCCTTCGGCCGCGACGAGCTCAACGGCCTCGCCGGCCGCCCCGTCTCCGTCTCCGCCGCCCTCGCCGCCCTCGAGGTCAGCTACGACCGCGACTGGATTCGTTTCAAAATCTCCGCCCTCTACGCCACCGGCGACTCCGACCCCACCGACGGCCGCGGCACCGGCTTCGATAGCATCGTCGACAACACCAACTTCGTCGGCGGCCCCTTCAGCTACTACGTGCGCAACGGCTTCAACCTCGCCGGCACCGCCGTCGCCACCAAGCAGCGCTTCTCCGTCCTCCCGAATCTCCGCACCAGCAAGACCCAGGGCCAGGCCAACTTCGTCAACCCCGGCGTCTTCCTCCTCGGCCTCGGCGCCGACCTCGAAGTCACCCCCCGCGTCCGCGCCTTCGTCAACGCCAACCACATCAGCTTCGCCCAGACCGAGCCCCTCGAGACCGCCCTCCTCACCAACACCGTCTCCCCCCACCTCGGCTGGGACCTCTCCCTTGGCGTCCAGTGGCGCCCCCTCCTCACCGACAACATCATCGTCTCCGCCGGCTACGCCCTCCTCCTCCCCGGCCAGGGTTTTGACGACATCTACCGCAACGCCACCGCCTTCCCCAGCTCGTCCCCCGCCCCCGACTCCCGCCTCCACAGCGCCCTCCACGCCCTGACCCACACCTACTAAAAATCAAAGCCCCCGCGCCCCCCCCCCCGCCCCCGCCCCC
>JBBRHC010000369.1:0-3520 GCA_038223295.1 Opitutales bacterium | reverse complement strand
AGGTCCTCCTGCATCGATTTTCCCACGACCGAAATGCAGACACGATCGACGAACGTGAGGATCGAAAGGAAGAAGAGGAAAACGAGAACCCGGTAGCGGTATTTCATTTGCCGGAGGCGCGTGGAACGAGAATCGCGCCGTCCGGGGCGGTGGCGCGGAAGGCGAAAGCCCAGCCACCGTGATTCGAGCCGGTGTCGTTGCTGAGGAGCACCGCCACGCGGTTCGGCCCTTTCTTCAACGGCACCTCGACCGTGCGCTGGCGGAAGGGGCCGTTCGTGCCGAAGTCGGTCGGCGTGTCATTCACGCGCAACACGAGGCGGCCGTCCCATGCGATGCGGATTTTCGCCGTCAGGTCGGCGGGCGCGTCGATCACGCTCACAGCCTCGGCGGCTTTTTTCCGATGGTGCGTGCCCACGCCCTTGGTGCCGGGGCGGTGGAGATGGTTGAAATCGACGAAGCCGTGAATCGTGGCCTGCTTGGTCCACTCGCCGGCCGTGGGCGGCGGCGATTTGAGCGCGGCGCGCAGGGCGGCCGAGTCTTCGTTCTCCAACACCGGGCCGAGGCTCCACGAGCCGTCGTCCGGCAGTGCCAAATCCATCGCGCCGGCCTTGAGTTCCGCGCCCGGGAGCATTTTGTCCCATTCCGGCATCTTCACGAAACGCCGCGGCGTGCCCGCTTGATACCAATACACCATCGAGGCGATGTCGTTCTCCATCGAGCCGAACTGGAAGCGGAACGATTTTTTGAAATAGACCGCATCGGCCACGTAGAAACGGTAGCCGACGAGGCGCTGCGCACTGCGCGCCTCGCCCGTGTCTTCGGACACATAATACGGGATGCCGTCGTAGAGGTGCGATTCCGGCCGGTGGAGGACGCCGCCATACGACGTCGCAAACGTGTCCTCACCGCCGATACCGCGCAGATAGGCCGGCTGATCCCCGAGACCGTCGATATACATGTTTTCTGCGCCGCCGTGGCTCCAACGGTCGACCGAGTCGATCAGCCGCACGCCGTAGAAAAATCCGATCAACTGACCGGGACCATCGGCATCGAGAATCATGTAGTCGTTGCCGTAGCGCGGCGTCGGCATCTCGCGCCGCCACTGCGCGGAGAACCGGCGCGTCTCTTTCATCTCCTGATCCGGATAGCGGTGCCACGCCACCTGGATGTAAAAACCGTTGCTCGCGTCCGGAGCGTTGACGAGTTCGATGCGGGCCGACTTCGCGAACGGCATCTCGAAGAAGCATTCGTAGCCGTTGTGCTCTTTCACGCTAATGAAGGGCGTGTTCACCGGATAGAAATCGACGCCGTGCATGATGCCGAAGAAATCCCCGAGGGGCGCCTCGACATTGGGCGTCTTCGAGTCGTCGAAATAAATCCGCAGAACGATTTTCCGATTCTGCCACGCGCGAGCCGGCTTGGCCTCGGGTGCCACCGAGCGCCCGGAGCCGACCGGTCGCCCCAACGTGATCCAGATGCGCTTGATGCAGCCCGGGCCATCGAGCGTGGCGTAATCCGCGGTTTGGCCGGCGGACAAACTCTTCGTCAAAGCGACGTGGTCCGAGACCGGATTGGCCGGCAGATCGAGGTGGAACGGCCCGGACGGAGCCGCGTGCGCGAACGAGAGTGCGAGAAACGCCGAGACCGCCAGGCGACGAAGGGCAATGATGGGATGCATAGAGATTAGAAGCGTCCGCTGACGCCGAAATTCATGGTGATGCCGTTGACGACGTGGCTCTGGACCCGATCGCGATAGCCACGGTAAAAGACCTGCGGCTCGTTCGTGATATTGTCGATATCCAGTGTCAGAGAAAGCGCGGGACGGAGCTGGTAGGAGAAGCTGGTGTTGATGACCGAGCGAGCGAGACGATAGGTATTCAAGGCGAGGTTGGTGCGGGAGTAACTCGACGTGTAGTCGCCGGTGTAGTTGTAGAGCACGCGGGCGTTGAACCGACGGTAGCGCCAGGAAACGCTGGCGTTGCCCGTCTTCGGAATGAAGCCCACGACCTCTCCTGAGCGCAGGCTGTCGGGCCCGCCGAAGTCGCCATGCGTATCGAGCACCGTGTAGTTGGCCGCGACGCCGATCCCCTTGAGGAGTCCCGGCAGAAACGTGAACTGCTGCTGATAACTGAACTCCCAGCCCTGCACGAAGGCCGTGCCGGCGTTCAAACTCGTGAGCTGCCGGAACCCGGCGTATTCGCCGTCGTAGCCGTTGTCGGGACCGGTCGCGATGGTGCCGCCGTCGACGCCGCTCACGATGTAGTTCGTGATCTTCTTGCGGAACCAGCCGCCGGAAAGATAGCCGACCGGCTCGAAGTAGTAATCGAGCATCGCGTCCCAGTTGTCGGCCATCTGCGGCAGCAGGGAGGGATTGTTGATCGTGAGCGTGCGGTTCGCCTCGCTGATCGTCTCGTTCGGCAACAGGTTCGTCAGCGCGGGTCGGCCGAAGCTCGTCGACCAGCTCAGCCGGGCCTTGAGGTTGCGCGTGACGTCGTGCGTGAGGTGCACGCTGGGGAAGGATTTCGTGTAGCCGCCCTCAAGGTCGCGGCGCGTGTTGGCGTAGTCGCGGCTTGCCGACCCGGCCGGGTCGGCAAGCTGCTGCGCTGCGGGACTGGCGACCCGCGCACGCACGAAACCCCAACTCTCCGTCTCCGTGTCCTCCACCCGAACGCCGGCGATGTAGCCGGTGCGTCCGAGGAATCCGCCCGGGCCGGCCTTGCCCTGCGCCATGAGGTAAGCCGCCGAGACCGTTTCCTTGACGGACTTCCGGTTAATGTAGTTCTGCGACTCGTTGTAATAGAGATCCTCGCGCCAGAGGCTGGGATCCGTGGGCGTAACGCCTTCCTTGAGAAATTGCTTCGCCTCCCAGAAGGGCAACTGGCGTCCGGTCGTGACGAAGTCGTAGGAGACAATCGAGGGGTCCGACGCAAGTGGACCGGCGCCACTGTAGCTCCAACGATGCCGCTCGCGCCGCTGGGTGACGGTCTGCTCGCGCCAGAGCACGCCGGTCTTGAGGGCGGTGGGAGTTTCGAACGGTAAATCGTAGCGCACGTTGGCCCGCCCCTCCTCCACGTCCTGATATTGGTGGTAATTGCGGCTCGCGAGTCCGTTGGAGATTGGCCGGTAGTTGGCGGGATCCGTGAAGTCGGCGCCCTCGGTTTGCGTGAACTTCGGATGAATATCCGACTCCGTGCGGTCGAGGATCCAGCCGATGTTGGCGAGGCTCATCGTCAGATCTCCGGCCTGACCACTGCCGCTGTTGAGATGCGTCTGGTTGTGGCGGACGTTGTAGTCGAACTTCAGGGCACCGAACTCATGTTCGCCGCCGCCCTCGATGCCGCGAAGACGGTTCATGTAATTCTGGCCCGTGCTGCCGATATCGATCCGCGAGGCGGTGGAGGCCCGCACACGGGTGACCCGGTCGGTGTAGCCCTAATGCCTTTCGGGAATTCATGCGATTTTAAAGACCACCGGGCCGTGATCCGACTGGTTCTTGATGAGGCGGGGCCACTTGCTGACG
>JBBRHC010000368.1:0-3522 GCA_038223295.1 Opitutales bacterium | reverse complement strand
TGGACTCCAGGGGTTCCTACGAAACCGGCGCGTTCGACGTGCGCGGCCCGGCGCCGCGCGCGACGGAGGTCTCGCGCGCCCTGCGCGCGCTGTCGGAAACGGGCGCGTATGCCCACCCCGCAGTGGATGCGTCGCCGGGTTGGTGGCAACGGCCGGTGCGCCTGGAACTCGCGCCGGAGAGCCCCCGCAAAGAAGCCCCGGCGCGGCCCGGTGCGCGGCCGGTGCTGATCGTCGGCGCGCGGGGCGCGCTGGGCCGCGCGTTCGTGAGGCTGTGCGCGCTGCGCGGGTTGCCGGTCGTGGCTTGCTCGCGCGCGCAGCTCGATGTGGCCGAGGCCGATGTGGACACGATGCGGTCGGTGATCGCGCGCGCGGACCCGTGGGCGGTGGTCAACGCGGCCGGCTACGTGCGGGTGGACGACGCGGAGAGCGATGCGGCGGCGTGTTTTCGCGCCAACGCGGACGGGCCCGCCCGTCTCGCGGCGGTCTGCGCGGAGCAGGGGCGCCCGCTGGCCGTGTTCTCCAGCGGGCTGGTGTTCGATGGCGGCCTGGATCGCCCCTACCTTGAGCGCGACGGGCTCGCGCCGCTCGGCGTTTACGGACGCAGCAAGGCGGAGCTGGAGCGGCGTGTGGCCGAGCTGCATCCGGGGGCGCTGGTGGTGCGAACCAGCGCGCTTTTCAGCCCGTGGGACGAAGCCAACTTTGCCGCCGACACGTTGCGCCGTCTGGCCGGCGGAGAGATCGTGACGGCGGCCGAAGACATCCGGGTCTCGCCTACCTACGTGCCCGATCTGGTCAACGCGACGCTCGATCTGCTCGTCGATGGCGAGCGCGGGCGCTGGCACCTTGCTAACGATGGCGCGACGAGCTGGGCGGACTGGGCGCGGGCGGTGGCGGAGGTGGCGGGCTTGCCCGCCGAGCGCGTGGCGGGCGTGCCTTTTTGCGAACTGGGCCTGGCGGCGGCGCGGCCCGCGCGGAGTGTGCTCGGCAGCGAGCGCGGGGTGTTGTTACCCGGTTGGCGCGCGGCGTTGGAACGGTGGTTTGCGCATCCGTCGCGCCGGGCGGCGTGGGATGAGCGGTCGAGCCCGCTGGCCGGCACGGGGGTGTGAGCGCGTCGCCGCGCTAGGACGATGGCGGCGAGGTTTGTTCGGCTTCGCGCGCGAGCAGCCAGAGCAGGTCGGACGCGCGATTGAGATAGGCGAGGACGAGCGGGCGCACGGTTCGGCCGCACTCGGCGGGCAGGCCGACGAGTCGGCGCTCGGCGCGGCGGGCGGTGACCCGGGCCTGGTCGTAGGCGGCGGCGAGCGGCGTGGCGCCGGGCGTGGCCCAGCCGTCGAAACGCAGGTTGCGCGCCTCCAGGGCGGCGGCGGCGGCGTCCACGCGGGCGAGCGCGGCGTCGTCGAGTTTTTGAAACTTCGAATCGAGGTAGCGGGCGACATCCGCCTCGGCGCAAACGACCTCGCCCATGAGGGCGACGAGATCACGTTGTATCGGCAGAACGACTATGCCGTCCCGGTCTCCGCCGGCGGCGCGGGCCAGGCCGAGGGCGGTGTTGAGCTCGTCGCACGCGCCGACGGCCTCGATCTGCGGATGGTTTTTAGGGACGCGTTGGCCGTAGAGGAGGCCGGTGAGGCCCTGGTCGCCGGTGCGGGTGCTGATGCTCATGGCCGGCACGCTCGGCGCGGCGGTCCTCGTTGGCAAGCGGGCGCGGTGATGCGGCTGGCGTCTACGGGAGCGTTGCCAGCTCCATCGCGCCCAGCGTCGCCAACGCCTCCTCGCGCGTCGATCCGCACATGTCCTCGACGGGCCGCAGGCTGACGCAGAACGCCGGCCGCTCCGGCCGGCCGAAAAGCGCGCAGCGTGCGTCGGGCAACAATTGCACGCACCGCACCCCCGCCGGTTTCCCCGCCGGCATGCCGGGGATGGGCGTCGTGATGCTGGGGGCGATGCAGCACGCGCCGCAGCCGCCGCGACAGGCCAGACCGCTCATGCGCGCCGCCTCACTTGAGCAAGAGGTTCACGCGCGTGCCCGACGCCGCGACCGGAGCGAGCAAAACTCGTTCGCCCGCGACCTTGCCGGTCTCCACCAACCACCCACGGATCGCCTGAGCGCGGGCCTCGCCCAGCGCCTGCAACTCCTCCTCTGGGATCGTCACCCGCGCCATCAACCTCGCCTCCATCTCCCCGAGGGGCGGCAAGGTCGCCCGCGCCGCTGTTGCCGCGTCCGCGCTACCGGCCGCGTTTTCACCCTCGGGCGGCAAACCCCTCTCCGCCGTCACCGTTGGCGTGAACTCGGGCGGGATGGCGGATCTTTCGACCGGAGGGCGTCCGAGGGGGCCAACATCTCCGCGGGCGTAAAACCGGGGCAAACGCCCGCCCTTCGCGCGTGAGCGCTGGTCCTCGTTCCGCTGCGCTGCCGCGGGTTCGGGCTCGGTCGGCGGTGCGACGGGCTCGTCCGGCGTCGTCGCGCCGCCCTCTTCGGCGGCGTCCGCGCGTGGTTCCGGAGGAAAAAGCGAGGTGTACAGCTTGGCCACCATGCCCGAATGCAGTTCCGGCGTGATCTCCATTTCGGCCGGCGGCGGCGTGTTGGGATCGACCTGGCGGCGCATGTCCCAGGCCATCGCCCGCACCCGCTCATCCAGCCTCTGGCGACGCAACACCCCGGCGTCGCCGCGCGGGTCGTAGGCGCCCGCGATTTCAAGATTCAAGGCGGGACGCGCGAGGAGCGCGCGCGCCACCGCATCCAGTTTTTTACCCTGCGCCTCGTCCACCGTGGTCACGCCGGCCGCGAAATCCTGCCAGCCCAACTCGTCTCCGCCGCCACCCCCGCCGCCGGCTGCGCCGACGACCGCGCCGAGCAGCGAAAAGGGCGAGGTCGCCGCCTTGGTGAGGACGTTGACCAACACGCGCACGACAACGCGCCCGATCTTGAATTCGGGGTCGTCGAGGCTGCCCTTCACGGGCAGGTCGATCACGATTTTTCCCTGCCGGTCGCGCAACAACGCGAGGGCGAGATCCACGGGCAGTTTGGTCGCCTCGGTGCTGCCGGTCGACGAGCCGAGATAGAACTGGTCGAGCGTCACGACGTTGGACGTCTCGACTTTGCGGTCGGCGAGTTTCGCCGTCACCGCGACGCTCAGGTTGCCGCGCGTCAGCTCGCGACCCACGAACTTGCCGACATAGGGGCCGGCGCCGGGTTGCAGGTCGATGCCCTTGAAATCTAGTTTCAGGTCCACGTAGGCGGGCGTTCCGAGCGGGTTCAGTTTGCCCGTGATCGCGACCGGGGCGACCCCATCCACCCGACCACGCAGATCGACGTCGGCGCGGCCCAGAGTCTCCGACGACAGCCCGCTGACGCTGCCGGAAAAATCGGTTAGCGCCGCGCGCGCGGGCGGCCGGATGGAACGGTCTTCGTAGCGAAACGCGCCGCGCTCGATCTCAAAACGGTCCACCGTGATGGCGTAGGGCAACGGGTTTTGCGGCAGCGCCGGGCCGGTGCGCGGGCTGGTGGTTGGCTTGGTCGCG
>JBBRHC010000367.1:0-3524 GCA_038223295.1 Opitutales bacterium | reverse complement strand
GTGGCGTGGTTTTTTTCGTGGGGGGGGGGGTGGGGGGCGCCGTGGTGGGGGGGGGGGGGGGGGGGGGGGGGGGGGGGGTGTTTTCGCGGGGCGGCGTCGCGCGTGGGGTCGTCGGGGGGGAGGGCCGGGAGCCACTCTTGTTTCAGGGGCAAACCTTCGTCGCGGGCGAGGCGGTAGATGCTTTTGAAGTAGATGAGGTCGGGACGGGCGGCGGGGCGGGTGAAGGCGGCGAAGGCCTGGGTGAGGAGGGCGTCGATGGCGGCGCGGGAGTCCTCGGGGCCGGGGTTGCGGGTGACGAGGCGCGCGAGGCGGGAGGCGGCGGCGAGCGGCTCGTAATCGCGGCCGATGGCGGCGTGGCGCAGAAGTAGGCGGTGTTCACGGATGAACCACGGGCCGCCGGCGGGGGAGCCTCGTCCGTGCTCCAGGGTGAGGGCGAGTCGGTCGAAAAGATCGGGGGCGGGCGTGGTCGCGGGCTTCGAGGAGCGCGGGAGGCGAAGCAGGGTGGTGAGCAGGCCGTCGGTCGGGGAAAAGCCGGTGAGGACGAGGTGATCGCCGGTGTGCGCGGCCTTGGCGAGCACGTGGGCTTCGGTCTGGTGAAGGGGACCGGGCATGCGGAGGAGTGGAAACGTTGTGTGGCGGCTAAAGGATGCCGAAGCGGAGATTGGCCGCAAAAAGGCGCGGAAGGCGCAAAAAGAAGGAGGGCCGGGGGGGACGTGGCTTAGGCGGAGGGTTTTAGGGTGAAGGCGGGGAGGAGGTCGGCGGCGCGGAGGAGTTTTAGCGCGCGGTTTTCGGCGGCGCGCATGCGGCGTTTTTTGTGTGGCTCGAGGTCGTCGTAGCCGGCGAGATGGAGCCAGCCGTGGATGACGTAGCGGAGGAGTTCCTCGGCGAGGGGAAGCGCGTGACGGGCTGAGTAGGCGAGGGCGGTATCGACGGAGACGCAGACATCGCCGGCGTGATCCAGGGTCGCGTCGCCCTCGAAGGTGATGACGTCGGTGGTGGTGGGATCGTCGAGGTAATCGGCGTGGAGTCGGGCAAGGGCGGAATCGGTGAGGAAGCTGACCGAGAGTTCACCGGCCGGAACGGCGGACGAAACGAGCGAGGGGTCGGCGGCGGGGGCGTTGCCGCCGATTTGAAAGTTGGGATTTGAGGTTTGAGCCGTGGCCCGGAGGCGCGCCGAGGGGCCGAGGGTGGGGAGGTCGGCGGGGGTGAAGCGGAAGTGGGCGTCGAGGTGGGCGAGGGCGCGGGTGAGCGCGCGGCGGTCGAGGCGCAGGCGCGGGTGGCGGTTGTGGATGGCGATTTCGCGCATGCGGGGTGTGCGCTCAGGCGGACGGGATGACGTTGCACGCGCGGAGACCGAATAGGGGGGCGGCGGCGAGGAAGTGGCGGTCGTTTGAGTAGACCTCAGTGAAACCGTGCTCGGCGGCGCAGGCGAGGTGGAGGGCATCGGCGGCGCGAAGCGGACTGGCGGGTGGGGCGTTGAGGTAAAAAGCTTCAACGCGGTCGAAAACCGCTTCGTTGAGGGGGAGAAAGGTGATCGCGCCCGCTTGGCAATCGAGATGGAACTGCGCCAGCAAAGCCTTGAGCTGAAACGGGGTGCCCTGGCCTTCGCGGATTTTTCGGTGGCAGGCGGAGATGAATTCGGCGCGTGCGTGAAGGGCGGTTTTCAAGGCGCGCACGGTGGATGCGTGAGCCCGGACTTCGGAGGTGCCGCGCTCCGCGCACAAAAGTTTAAACAAATAGGTGGAATCGTAATACGCGTCGGTCATCGAGCGTCCCGGTCTTCGGAAATCATTATGGTGGAGTCGGTTCCACCGGAAAACGCGCCGGCATCCATGGCGGCCTGATATTCGGGCAAGAGCTTGCGATTCGCCCACAAAGAGAGGGGAGCGGGCGGCTGCAACACGGGGGCGGCGAGTTCGCGTTCGAGGGAGGCGAGGACGACTTGTTTAAGGGTTTGGCCGCGCTCGATGGCGAGGATCTTGGCGCGTTTGTAGAGGGGCTCGGGGATGTCGATGGTCGTCTTTATGGGGCGGACGATACGGGAAGACGGGTTGCCGTCAATCCGTCGAACTGGCGGGTTGGCGAGAGGGTGGACGGTGGGTGGGCGCTACTTGGTGGCGATGGCGGCGGGGTAGGCGACGCGGCCGTGGAGCATGCTGAGGAGGGTGTGGGCGAAGCTGTCTTTGATCTTGGTCAACTCGGCGAAGGTGAGGTGGGATTCGTCGAGCTGCTCGTCGTTAATGCGGTCGCGGACGATTTGCTCGATCAGGTCGGTCAGATGCTGGGGGGAGATGCGGGGCAGGCAACGGGCGGCGGCCTCGATGCCGTCGGCGAGGTGGATGATGGCGCTTTCCTTGAATCGGGGGCGCGGGCCGTCGTAGCGGTAGGTTTGCTCGGGGAGGGCGGGTGCGGCGGAAGCGCTCGCGAGCGAACGGCCTACGGGCGGGTGAGTGGCGGAGGAGACGCCGAGGAGGGGCGGGAGGGGGGTGCTGGAGTCGGGGTTCTGGCGCAGGGCCTGGAGGGCGCGGTGGTAGAAATAACGGATGAGGGTGGTGCCGTGGTGCTGCTGGATGACGTCGATGACGGGGCGGGGGAGCTTGTGGCGGATGGCGAGGTCTACGCCGTCTTTGACGTGGGCCTTGATGATGAGGGCGGAGAGTGACGGGTTGTTATCGTCGTGGGGGTTTTCGCCGTCGTGCTGGTTTTCCGCGAAGTAGTGGGGTTTGGCGGATTTGCCGATGTCGTGGAAGAGGGCGCAGACGCGGGCGAGGAGGGGATTGGCGCCGATGGCGGAGGCGGCGTTCTCGGCGAGCTGGGCGACCACGAGGGAGTGGTGGTAGGTGCCGGGGGCCTCGAGCTGCATGAGGCGTAGGAGGGGGTGGTTGTAGTCGGTGAGCTGGAGGAGGGTGATGTCGGTGGTGCGTTTGAAGAGGTTTTCGAGCAGGGGGAGGAGGCCGACGACGAGCACGCCGCACAGGGCGCTGGCGGCGAGGCCGGCGAGCATCTGCTTGAGGATGGCGAGGGGAGGGAGGCGCTCGGCGAGGCCGAGGAGGAGGACTCCGACGGCGAGGGTGACGCCTGCGAGCAGCGTGGCGCGGAGGATGCGGTTGCGGTGGCGGGTCTGGTGGACGCCCTGGATGGCGACGAGGGCGGCGAGGAATTCGAGGACGAGCAGATCGAGGCGACCGCCCCAGATGACGCTGGTGAAGATGGAGATGAACAGCGCCATGAAGATGGCGGAGCCGCAGTCGATGAGCAGGGCGACGATGAGGGGGGCGATGAGGACGGGGGCGAGGTAGGGGAGGAGGGAGGCGGCGGTGGTGTGTTCGAGGAAGTAGTCGAGCGAGCCGAGGGAGTAGGTGGCGCGGACGAGGGCGAGGTTGACCAGGGTGACGAGGGCGAGGAGGGCGAGGCGGGAGTTGGACTGGAGGGTCTCGGGGTCTTCGAGGCGGATGTGGATGAGGGAGGCGGCGAGCATGGCCAGGACGAGGAGGATGCGACCGGAGAGGCGGACGGTCTCGTCG
>JBBRHC010000366.1:0-3548 GCA_038223295.1 Opitutales bacterium | reverse complement strand
GGGCAGCGGGGCGGTGGCGGAGAGAAGGGTGCGGGCGCGGGCGAGGAGGGCGGCTTTGGCCTCGGTGGTGAGGAGAGGCGGCGGGGTGCCGACGGTGATGACGGGATCGCCCCAGTAACTGGAATCGCAGGACGTATTGTTTTTCGGACCGGGGTGACTCTCGAGACGGAGGAGAATTTCGCGGCCGGCGAAGGCGCTGAGGTCGGCGTCGCCGGGCAGCCACGTTTTGGAATCGGTGTGGCGCTCGAAGAGTTTTTGGTCGCCGGCCCAGACGCGGAACGTGACGCCGTCGCTCGCGCCCTCGGCGGGCGTGCTGTCGCGGATGGCGTTGAAGAAGGCGAGCCGGAGGGGAGTCGTCGCGGGGAGTTTTAGGCGATACTCGGCGAAGACGGTGCCGGCGCGCGGGCGGTAGGGCGGGTGAAGCTGGAGGGTGGCGCGCGTCACGCCGCCGCGGGTGACGGGGGCGCGGGCGAAATTGGCCGCGGAGGTGGCGTCGGAGCCGGTCCAGCCGACGGGGAGGAACACGGGTGGTTGGCCGAAGTAGGACCACGCGATGCGCTGGGTTTTGAGGGTGGCGAGAGCGAAGGCGCCGGAGGTCGGAACGGTGAGCAGCGGAAGTTCGGCGGTCGCGGAGGCGGTGCGGAGAGTCGCGGAGAAATCAGTCTGGAAAATTTGAATCGCGTGCGCGGTGACCGTCGTGGCGGGGGCGGTGGGGGAAGAAAAGGTGGCGCGGATGTGCAGCGGGTAATGCGCAGCGTAGGTGCGCGGGCCGCACGCGAAGCGGAAGGTGGTGGCGGATTGGCCGCGGGCGGGGAGCGTGAGGCGCTGCGTGGTTTCGCCGACGGCGCGGCAATCGTCGACGAGGCCGGAGAGCGTGACGGTGACGGCGAGCGGAGTGGCAGCGGAATTGGCGAGCGTGACGGTGCAAGACTGCGGCGTGTCGAAGGCGGTGACGGTCGCGATGTCCGCGATCGTGACCGTGAGCGGGCCTTCGGTGGCGACGTGGCCGTTGAAGGCGAGAGCGGCGGTGCGGCCGGCGAGGAAGAAAGCGACGAGGACGAGGAAGCGGAGGTGGTGCATGGCCGGGCGCGCCGGGAGAAGGACGCGTGCGGACAAGGAGACGCGCGCGAGGCGCGGAACTCAAAACTTCGTTGCGAGGGTTTACGCAGTATGAGTGCGAAATGGGCGGGCTGAAGCCCGCCCTACTTGCTCAATAGCCGACGGCTTTGGCGTCGCCCTTGCGGGGATCGGCGGCGCCGAGGCGGAGGTGCGTGACCGGGTCGACCATGATCGTCTCGGCGTCGCCTTGGTAGGAGCCCTCGTAGCTGTTGCGCTCTTTGAAGGAGTGGCCGAGCGATTTCAGGAGGGCGGCGGTGTCGGCGCCGAGGCCGTTGCGCTCGTAGCTGAGAGAGTCGGGCATCCATTGGTGGTGGATACGCGGAGCCTCGACGGCCTGCGTGGCGCTCAGGCCGAAGTCGATCACGTTGCTCACGATTTGGAGAACGGTGTTGATGATCGTGGGGCCTCCGGGGCTGCCGGTGACGAGGAAGAGTTGGCCGTCTTTGAGGACGATCGTGGGCGTCATCGAGGAGAGCGGGCGCTTGCCGGGGACGATGGCGTTGGCGGGGCCTTGGAGGAGGCCGAACATGTTTTTCACGCCGACCTTGGCGGTGAAGTCGTCCATTTCGTTGTTCATCAAAATGCCGGTGCCGGGAATGGTGACGCCGCTGCCGTAGGCGCCGTTGAGGGTGTAGGTGTTGGCGACGGCGTTGCCGGCGGAGTCGACGATGGAGAAGTGCGTGGTCTCGGTGGATTCGCGCGCGAGCTGCGCGAGTCGAGAGCTGAGAGCTGAGAGCTGAGAGTCGGAGCCGGGGGCGGAGGCGCGGGTAAGTTTGGTCGGGCCGAGGCCGGGCTCGATATTTTCGGAGGGCGTGGCGCGGGTGGGGGAGAAATCGGCCATGCGTTTTTTGAGATAGGCGCGGTCGAGGAGTTGCGCGGTCGGCACGGTGACGAAGTCGGGGTCGCCGAGGTATTCGGCGCGGTCGCGGAAGGCGCGGCGCATGACCTCGGTGAAGAGGTGGTATTTCTTGGCGGACGTCGGGCCCAGCGGGGCGAGATCGAAGGGCTCGAGCATCGCGAACATTTGAAGGAGCGCGATGCCGCCGGAGCTGGGCGGGGGCATGGTGATAATCTCGTAGCCGCGATACGTGCCGCGGAGAGGAGCGCGCTCGGCGACTTTGTAGTTTTTCAGATCGTCGAGCGTGAGGTGGCCGCCGTTTTGCTTCATGGCCGCGGCGATGAGGCGGGCGGTCTCGCCCTCGTAGAATTCGCGCGGGCCGTTTTTCTGGAGGCGGGCGAAGGTGGCGGCGAGGTCGGGCTGTTTCCAGAGATCGCCGGTTTTCCAGAAGGCGCCGCCGTTGAGATAGATTTTTTTCGATTCGGCGAACTGGCCGAGGAGTTTCGCGTAGGCGCGGAGACCGTGGGCGGTGGTTTGCGAGAGGACGTGGCCGTCGGCGGCGAGGCGGCGGGACGGTTCGCAGACATCGGCCCAGGTGAGTTTGCCGGAGCCGTATTTTTGGAGGGCGAGGGCGAAGCCGGCGACGGAGCCGGGCGTGCCGCTGGCGCGCCAACCGACGGTGGAGGAGTGGGGGCCGGAGAGGACGTTGCCGTCGGGGCCGACATACATATCGCGCGAGGCGGAGGCGGGCGCGGTCTCGCGGTAATCGAGCGCGACGGTGCGGCCATCGGCGAGGCGGATGAGCATGAAGCCGCCGCCGCCGATGTTCCCGGCGAAGGGATAGACGACGGTGAGGGCGAGGCCGGTGGCGACGGCGGCGTCGACGGCGTTGCCGCCGCGCTGGAGCATTTCGAGGCCGGCGAGCGAGGCGAGTTCGTGGGCGGACGTGACGAGGCCATGCTCGGCTTCGACGGGGGCGCGCTGGGCGCGGAGCGCGGGGGCGAAGACGAGCACGAGCGACGGGAGGACGAGGAAGAGGCGGGCGAGCGGGGACAAGCAGTGGGGGCGCAACATGCGCGCACGTTCGCACGGTTCGTGGCGGAAATGCAAATACGGGCGCGCGCAGCGCGGATGGGCCGAAGATGCAAGGCGGTGGCGGAGAAAAAGCGGTCCGACACTTGTTTGGCACACAAAGCGCAGCATGGTGCGCGCCGCATGAACTCCCCAATACCCACTGCCACCGGTGCCTTTGGCGCCGGATTCCGGCGCTCCGCGGCCATTACTTCCGCGACAGTCGCATTGTTAATAGCGGGCGCTTTGGCGCCTTTGTCGGCCCAAACTGCTCCGACCCCGGGCAAGTCCGATCCGATCAAGATGCAGGCCTTCGTTTCGACGGGCACGCGTTTCAATGACCGCACCGTGATCGAATCGCCCGTGCCCATCGACGTCATCACGCGCGCCGAGATGGAGCAGGGCGGCTACACCGAGGTCTCGCAGATGCTGCAGTCGCTCGTGCCGTCGTTCAATTTTCCCCGACCGTCGCTCACCGACGGCACGGACCACATCCGCCCGGCGACCTTGCGCGGGCTGG
>JBBRHC010000365.1:0-3552 GCA_038223295.1 Opitutales bacterium | reverse complement strand
GACTCGGGCGCGAAGCCGACGGAGGCGCTATCGCGCAGGGCTTTGCCCTCCACGGTGGCGGTGACGATGCAGCGCACGAAGCCCGGCGCGGCGGTCGCGGTGACGGGCAACACGAGGCCCTCGGCGGGCACCATGGCGTCTAACTCCGCGCCTTCGCGCATGTCGGGACCGAGCCGGTATTTAATCGCCACGCCGCCGACGGGGTAGGGATTGAGCTCGAAGGAGACGCGAAACGTGGCGCTGGCTCCGAGCGGGTAGGTCCAGTCGGCGCGATCGGCCGTCACACGAAGCGCGGACTTGGCGGGCGCGGCGGGCAGGAACGTGATGGCCGGCGAGACAGCCTGGGCTGTGACGGCGACAGGCGCCACCGTGGCGGCGGCGGCGAGGAGGATTAAAAACAGGCTACGGAGACGTTTATTAAAAAATTGAATGCGGTAAAAGGGGCGCGGGCAGGGGGGGATCGTACAACGGGAGGGGTGTAGGGGGCAAGGGTGACCCGAGGCCCGGCAGGCGGGGCGGAGGCACGGGAAAAAATGCGAGGGCGTGCGCGGTGGGCCAGCCCGAATTCGGTGGGTTGGCATGGGCCGATCATTTACCGGCTGAGCAGGTAGGCCTTTCGGTAGTCGCGGGGAGACATGCCTTGCTCGATGCGGAAGCGGCGCGAGAAGTAGTACTCGTCGGCGAAACCGGAGTGCCCGGCGATCTGGTGGATGGGCAGGGGGGATTCCACGAGCAGGCGGCAGGCGGCCTGCATGCGCAGGGCTTGCAGGGTGCGGGCGGGACTGTGGGGCATGACCTCGCTCCAGCGGCGGCGAAAGGTGGAGGGCGACCAGCCGTGGCGAACGGCGAGCGCTTCGGGGGCGAACGCGGGCTCGGCCAGGCGGGCGCGGAGCTCGGCGGCGATGGCATGGACGGTGGCGGCAT
The DNA here is from genome assembly GCA_038223295.1 of Opitutales bacterium. GTDB lineage: Bacteria > Verrucomicrobiota > Verrucomicrobiia > Opitutales > Opitutaceae > IMCC26134_A. The sequence goes on along the minus strand of JBBRHC010000365.1, from coordinate 2,628 downwards.
CGCCGACCGGGGCTTCGCGGCGGGTGGGGGGGAGCCAGCTTTCGAGAATCATGCGTTCGCAGACCCGATCCACCCGGTCGGCGACGGACTCGGGTTCGACGGCGAGGGTGAGCTGGTGCAGCTCCTCGGCTTGGGCGCGGAAGGTGCCGAGGTCCCGGATCGGCCAGACGGGGCGCAGGGGATCGAGCAGGCGGGCCGCCTCGAAACGCGCGTAGGTATCGGGCGGATACACGATGTACAACTCGGTCCAGGTCGCGTCGGCCTCGGGCGTGGGGCCGTAGGCCAAGGGCTCGTGGGGCCACTGGGTGATGACGCAGGGAGACTCGACCGCCGAGACGCGCCCCGCGCGGTGAAACTCGCCGCGACCGCGCAGGATGAAGGAGAAATTACAGGTGGGAAACGCGGTGCGCACCCAGTTCTTTTTCGCGGCGAGATAGTCGGTGCTCGCGACGGGGAAGGCGGAGGGATGGCGGCGGATGAAGGGCGCCCAGTGCTTGGTGGAGAAGTCCATGTTTATGACGCCGCCGTCTATTCCCACGGCGCCGTGAATGAGCTAATGTCATCTTTTTCCCTAAGTAATCCATGAAGAAAGTCTTGTTTCTGAGCGGCGGCTGGGAAGGTCACCAGCCTGCCAAGATCGTCCAACTTTTCGCAGATGAGCTGCGCGCGCACGGCCTGGAGCCGGAAATCGCCACGAGCTTGGAGGCGTTGAACGATGCCGAGCGTTTGAAGGAGTTCGCCCTGATTTTCCCGTGTTGGACGATGGGCGCGGCGACCGATGTGCAGGAGCGGGCGCTGGTGGCCGCCGTGCGTTCGGGGGTGGGGCTGGCGGGCATTCATGGCGGCATGGGCGATGCGTTCCGCGGGCGGCTGGACTACGAGTGGATGGTGGGCGGGCACTTCGTCGGGCACCCGCATGTGGGCGACTACGCGGTGCGCATCGCGGACTGGATGAGCCCGATCACGGCGGGTTTGCCCGCGCGCTTCGAGTATCGGTCGGAGCAGTATTACCTGCTTACGGACCCCGGCGTGCATGTGCTGGCCGAGACGGTGTATGTGCATGAAGGGCGCAGCGTCGCCATGCCGGTCGCGTGGGTGAAAACGTGGGGCGCGGGGCGGGTTTTCTACAACGCGCTTGGCCATCAGCCGGAGGAGTTTGTGCAATTCCCCGCCGCGCGGACCCTGACCGTGCGCGGCTGCCTATGGGCGGCGGGGCTGCTGTGAGTTGCCCTTAATCGATGAACCACCCGGTTCCTTTTTTTCGATACCCACCAAGACATATCCCTCTCCTGCGGCCATCACGGTCGGCGTCGTCGGCTACGGCGGCGCGTTTAACATGGGTCGCCAGCACCTGAACGAGATGAAACTCGCCGGGATGACGCCCGTCGCGGTCGTCGAGCTCGACCCGAAGCGCCTCGAAGTGGCGCGCGCGGATTTCCCCGGTATCGAAACGTACGCCACGGTCGACGAGATGTTGGCCGGCTCGATGGTCGAGCTGGTGACGGTCATCACGCCGCACAACACCCACGCCGAGCTGGCCTTAAAATCGCCGCCGCCGGTCGCCACGTGGTCCTGGAAAAGCCCATGGCCATCACCACCGGCGAGTGCGATGCGATGATCGCGGCCGGCAAAAAACACCGGCGTGGTGGTGAGCACCTACCATAACCGCCACTGGGACGGATGGATCCTGCGCGCGAACGAGTTCCTGCGGACCGGGGTTTTTGGCGACATCGTGCGCATCGATTTGCGCATGGGCCAGCATGGGCGGCCCGGCGATTGGTGGCGCTCCTCGCGCAGCATATCGGGCGGCATCCTCTACGACTGGGGCGTGCACTTGCTGGAGTATTCGCTTCAGATCATCCCCTCGCCGGTGACCGAGGTGAGCGGCTACGCGTGGAACGGCTATTGGGCGGGGCAGCCGGATTTCCCGTGGGTGAGCGATGCCAACGAGGACGAGGCGCAGGCGACGGTGCGTTTCGCCTCGGGCCAGCGGGTAAACCTCACCGTGTCTCAGCTCGATGCCGCTCCGGAGAAATGGTTTATGAAGATCGTGGGCACCAAGGCCACCCACTACGTGGACTGGGCGGGTTCCGACACCGTGGTGGGTGCGGGCGGCGGCAAATTTATCACCGAGTACGCGCCGCACCCCAAGGGCGAGGGCGAGAAGTTTTATCAGAACATCGCCGCGCACCTGACCACCGGGGAGGCATTGGTGATCACGGTGAGTGGGCGCGCCGACCGATCCACATCCTTGATGTGGCGGCGCGGAGCGCGAAGGAAGGCCGGTCGCTGCCGGTGCAATATGCCTGAGCCACGGGCGTAAAAAGGGGCGGCAAAAACGGCTTAAAAAACCGCTTGCATCCGGCGGAGGGCTCCAGTGTTCTCCGCCTCCCTTAGTTTTTCGGGCTGTAGCGTAGCCTGGTAGCGCGCTTGCATGGGGTGCAAGAGGTCGTGAGTTCGAATCTCACCAGCCCGACCATTTTTGTAGATAATCCCTTAAACCACCGAGAAATCGGTGTTTTTTTCGCGGGCGGTGGGCGAGGAGCGGGAGGGGTGGGAGTGGCGAGCGTGATGTAGGCCGTGCGCGAGGGGGCCCGCGGGGGGGTGGGAGGGGGGGGCGCCGGCGCA
>JBBRHC010000364.1:0-3554 GCA_038223295.1 Opitutales bacterium | reverse complement strand
CTGGGCGGCTGGTTTGGCATGAACTTCGCCCGCATGCCCGAGCTCACCCAGGCCTGGACCTACCCCCTCCTCGCCCTGGTCACCCTCACCTTCACCGGCGCGCTCTACGTCTACCTCCGTCGCCGCCGCTGGCTCTGACGCGCCCCCCGCGTAGCCCTGCGCAGGAGCGCAGGGATGCCTGACGTCCGCCACCAAGACCCAAATCCGATCCGCCCCGATACGCGGTAACGTCTGGTTTTTCCGATTTAGTCAAAGAGCCGAGCCGGAGCGCAGTCACAGAGGTCACCGAGCAAAAACAAGGCCGGATTTCACATGCGAGGCTGGCTCGGTGTTCTCTGTGTCGGAGCTCCGTGCCCTCCGTGGCTAAAAATCCTTTGGAACCCAAACTGACGCGGAATTCTGCATGTTATCAGTTACCAATTCTTCTCCGTTAACCTGGGTTAAAACACATTCCACGGTCGGCGAACGGGCCGCAAAAAGGCACCGCGGGCGCAAACGACGCAAAACTCATCCTTCTTTTGCGGCCTCCCCGCCTTTTTGCGGCCGTGCCTGCATCCAAACAAAACAGACCGCCCATCAGCTCATCCAGAAACGGAACCGCGCCCGCAGCGACCGCATCCGGTCGCCATTCGGCTTCGTGTTCACCACCCAGTCGTTCAACGCGGGGTACAAACGCGCGGACCGAAACACCAGGTAACTCCTGATCACGAACAGCGCCAACGGCACGCACACCACGGGAACGTAACGCAGCCGATACAAACCTCCCATAAAGTACCCCTCCAAAATGAGATACACACCCACGCCTAACGCCGCCAAAACCAAGCTCCCCACTCCGACCAACACCACCGCGCGCGGCATGAATAACTCATGCAAATGCGAGTAGACCGCGAAGCCCGCGTAGGCCAAGGCGATCCCGATGAAGGATAACACGGGAAACCCGGCTTCGGGCGCCCAGATCACGCCCTCCAGGCAGAGCGTCAGCCAGATCGCGCCCACGCACAGCACCGTTTCCGCCAGGAGCGGGGCGAGCCACAAACGCCGGTGCCTCAGCACGGGGATCCTCGGTGCGGGCGATTCCCACGCCACGCGGGTCACCTTGACGTTCGATAGGGGCCTCGACGCCCGACCGTCCGCCTCTGGCGGCGGAAAACTAGCCGCAGCTTTGCCCCCGGTATCGACGGAGCTCCGCTCTGACGATTTCACGGGCGCGACGGCCTCGTGCGGATAGACGGCGACAGAGCTTGCCTTATCAGGAAATATCATGACGGGCAAAGGGTTGCGTTGATTCATGTTTTGAAGACTTATCCGGCCGGGAGTTTCGGCAAAAGTGGGTCCGGCCGGGACGAATCGGTTGATTCTCGAAGTGAAGTTATGCGGGGCACCTTGGCCAACCCGCCCAAAAAAAGCGGGACCGTGACGCTGTAACGCGATCTACGGTCCCGCACAAAGAATTATTAATTAATGACTTATTTGGTAGAGCGCCGGCGGCGGAGGGCGGCCAGACCGAGCACGCCCGCGCCGGCCAGCGCCGCGTAGGTGGAGGGCTCGGGGATGGCGCTGACGCCATAGACGGCGATCGAGCCATTGCCGCTGGTGCCTTCGTAGCCGACCACGATGATGTTCCTGCCGGTGATGTTATCGGCGGCGGCGATAAACTTGATCGACTCGGGGGAGATGAAAGCGCCGCCCGTGTCCGAGGTGCCGGTCACCGTGTTGTAATAGCCGGAGATGAACACGTTGCCCAGATCGGTGATATCGAACTGGAAGATGCCGTTCTGCCGCTCGGCGCCGGCGAAGATGAAGTCGCGACCATCGAAGCTGGCGAACTCCACCGACTCGATCTCGGGACCCTTGTCGTCGGAACGGGTGTCAAAGTTGGCTAAACTGCCACTGTTGATGTTGTGGGTGGTGGGATCGTTATCGAGGACGTATTGCTCGATCATCGAGCCGGAGTCGAAGGCGATGGCCCCGGTCGCGGCGTTCCAGATGGTGAAGCTGCGGGTGCCCATGGCGGTGGGAACCTCGATCTGGGCGTCGCCATCGGTGTCGCCAAGGTCCCGGAGGATTTGGAGGCGACCGATGCCGGTGTTGCCGATGCCGCCGGTGAAGGCGACGGTGTCGATGTTGGCGCTGGCGCCGCGGACGATGTCGCCGTCATCCCCGCGGGCGTCGCCCTCGTTGCCAGTCACGAGGTAGCGGGTGCCGGCGCGCTCGAAGGTGACGATCGTATCGGGCATCGGGGCCCCGGCGACGGTGTCGTTGCGGCTGGCCAAGGCGGTGTTGCCGGGGCCGTCGCGATCCGAGGCGTCGATGGTGTTGAGGATGGTGCCCAGGGGGCGGATGGCGGTGTATTGGCCGCTGGCGAGGTCGAGGGTCGCGATGGCGTTTGCCTCCTGGAGGGTGATGTAGGCCACGGAATTGGTGGCGGCGATGAACTCGGGCTCGACGTCGAGCAGGTTGGGCTGCTTGACGAGCAGCGTGTCGAGGCGGTTGTTACGCAGACCGTTCAAAGTGACGCCGGTGCCGAGGTTGGCGGCGGAGAAATCGAAGGTGCTGACGTTGCTCTGGGAGACATTAGTCGAGATGTCGTTGGCACTGAAGACGTTGCTCAGAGTTATGATGCTCACGGAGCCGGCGCGGGCGTTGGTCAATTCATTGGCGAGGGAGGTGAATTCGCCCTCGTTGGCGATGAGCAGCTTGGAGCCGTCCGGGGTGATGCTGACCGAGTCGGGGTGATAACCGACATCGAGCGTCCGGAGGATAGAACCGGTCGAGGTGCTGAAAATCGCGACGCGCCCGAAGCTGGTGAGGCTGGTGGAGATGGGGACGATGGTCGCGACGCCGAAGCCGCGAGCATCGGCGAGGACGCTGGTGACGGAGCTAATGTTGGCCGCGCCGCCGAAGACCGAGGCGAGGTCGATGGAGAGGCCGGGGGTGAGCCCGCCGCCGCTGGTGAGCGAGTAGGCCTGCACCGCATGGGCGGAACCGGAGAGTGAATTGGTGCTCAGGAGCGTGCCGCCGGCGAACGAGATGATCTCGCCGCCGTTCGGGAGGGACGCGCCGCCGAGAAATGAAATCTGGGCGAAGGCGGAGACCGGGAGGAGGGCGCAGGCGGTTCCGACGAGTAGGGTGTGGAGTTTAGTGTGCATGGATAAAAGACCCCGCATGCAAACGCGCCCACCCGGCAATGGGCTAGCCTGCGACTGTAAAACCTCCGCGTCGGCGTAACGCAAACGCCGCAATCGCGGGGACCGATACTTGTCACACTATTTTCACTTAAACGACGCCGGATCGTGCCGAGCGCCCCTCACTTTCACGAAGCCATGATCAAACCATCCTTGCTTCACTTCCTTCCGCTCGTCGTCGGCATCGCCGCCTCCGCTGTCTCCGCCCAAGCGCAGACCATCACTCAGTGGAACTTTAACGGCGGATCCGCCACGACCGTGCCCGGCGGAGCCACCGCGCCCACCGCCTCGACCGGCACCGGCACCGCCTCGCTTTTTGGCAGCGTCACCTCCACCGGATTTTCCAGTGGCATCGCCCAGGGCGGCTCC
>JBBRHC010000363.1:0-3559 GCA_038223295.1 Opitutales bacterium | reverse complement strand
CGGCGGCGAAGGGCGGGGGCACGAAGATGACCGAGACGGTCGCGCCGGTGGCGGCGGCGGCTTCATGCACGGAGTTGAAGATGGGCACCTTGTGGCCGGCGTGCTCGAAGAACTGGCCGCCTTTGCCGGGCGTGACGCCGGCGACGAGCTGGGTGCCGTAGTCGAGGGACAGCTGGGCGTGTTTGGCCCCGAAGGCGCCGGTGATGCCTTGGACGAGGATCTTGGTCTGGGGCGTGATGAGAATGGACATGGTGGGAAGTCGAGGAGTCGAAGGGTCGAGGAGTCGAGGAGCCGGAGGCGGAGTGGTGGGTGGGAGGGGGTGGAGAAGGGCTGCTCGACTTTTCGGCTTCTCGACTCCTCGACTCGGGTCGCCTCAGGCGACGAGTTTGACGATCTTCTGTGCGGCGTCGGCCATGGTGTCGCCGCTGACGAGGGCGAGGCCGGAGTGGGCGAGGGTCTCTTTGCCCTTGGCGACGTTGTTGCCCTCGAGGCGGACGACGAGGGGGAGCTTGAGGCCGACTTCCTTCACGGCCTCGACGATGCCCTCGGCGATCACGTTGCAATCCATGATGCCGCCGAAGATGTTGACGAAGATGCCTTTCACGTTGGCATCGCCGAGGATGATCTTGAACGCGGCGATGACCTTTTCCTTGGTGGCGCCGCCGCCGACGTCGAGGAAGTTGGCGGGCGCGCCGCCGTAGTGCTTGATGATGTCCATGGTGGACATGGCGAGGCCGGCGCCGTTGACGAGGCAGGCGATGTTTCCGTCGAGGGCGATGTAGGCCAGGTCGTATTTGGAGGCCTCGATCTCCTTGGAATCCTCCTCGTTCAGGTCGCGCAGGGCGACGATCTCGGGGTGGCGGTAGAGGGCGTTGCTATCGAAGGAGACCTTGGCGTCGAGGGCGAGGACGTCGCCGGTCGGCGTGGTGATGAGGGGGTTGACCTCGATCATGGCGGCGTCGGTCTCCCAGAACATGGTGTAGAGGTTCTTGATGAGTTTGGCGGCGTTCTTGGCCTCGCCGCCGGCCAGGCCGAGGGCGGCGATGAGCTGGCGTAGTTGGAAATCCGCTACGCCGTAGGCGGGGTCGATGACGATTTTGGTGATCTTCTCGGGCGTGTCGTGGGCGACTTTCTCGATCTCGACGCCGCCCTCGGTGGAGGCGACGATGACGGGGCGGGAGGAGGCGCGGTCGAGGAGGACGGCGAGGTAGTATTCCTTCTTAATGTCGCTCGCGATGGTGAAGTAGATGGTCTGCACCTTGCGACCGGCGGGGCCGGTCTGGATGGTGACGAGGGTGTTGTTGATCATCTTGCCGGCGATCTCCTTGGCGTCGGCTTTGGATTTGGTGAACTTCACGCCGCCTTTGTAGCCGTCGGTGAAGGTGCCCTTTCCGCGGCCGCCGGCGTGGATCTGGGATTTCACCATGGTCGGCCCCTCGGGGAGGCTGGCGAGCGCGGCGTCAAACTCCTCCGGGCTTTTCGCGGTGGCGCCCTTGGGGACGGGCACCCCGAATTTCTCAAACAACACCTTGGCCTGATACTCGTGAATGTTCATGCGAAAGACCAAAAAGTGCGTGGGCGGTCCGGGCAAGGCACGCAGAAAAATGGGTATTCGCCGACCCGTTAGGACAAACACGCCCGGCCTTGCTTCGTGCTAATGGGCTTTGCAGGGTGGCGGCATGGAGTCGCATGAGTTGCTCAAGGATGTTTTAAAACGCGTCAGCGCGAAGCAGATCGCGGCGGACATGAGTCTGTCGTTGTCCCTGATTTACAAATGGGCGGAGCCGCCGGGCGAGGTGGCGGGCAGCGGATCGAGCAACCCGCTGGATCGCATCGAGCAGCTCTTAAAAACCTCGGGCGACGCGCGCATCGCGCATTGGGTGTGCGCGCGCGCGGGCGGGTTTTTCATCGAAAATCCGCCGGTGCGGACGACGGGCGCGGCGTTGGTGCCGGCGACCAACGAGATCGTGAATGATTTCGCGCAACTTTTGACCGCGATCACGGCGGCGAGCGCGGACCAGCAGGTGTCGGCGACGGAGGCCAAGGCGATCCGCGCGCGTTGGGAGGAGTTGAAAAGCGTCACGGAGGGCTTCGTGAACGCGGCGGAAAAGGGCGTGTATCGCGATCAGTCTCCCCCCGGAGCGGGCGCGAAGGGCTGAGTGCCCTGGCGGTCGCCGATGACGGCGACGAGCCGGGATTACTTGGCCCAGGTGTCTTTGAGCGAGATGGTGCGGTTGAAAACGGGTTTGCCGGGGGCGCTGTCTTTCGCGTCGAGGGCGAAGTAGCCGACGCGCTCGAATTGGAAACGATCGTCGGCGGTGGCGGTGGCGAGACCGGGCTCGAGTTTGGCGGACACGGATTCGAGCGAGTGCGGGTTCACCACCTGGAGAAAATCCTCCTCGGCGGCGGGTTCGGGCACGGTGAAGAGGCGGTCGTAGAGGCGGACCTCGGCGTCGACGCAGCGGGTGGCGCTGACCCAGTGGATGGTGCCCTTGACCTTGCGGTCGGAGCCGGGCTCGCCCTGGCGAGTGCCGCGGTCGAAGGTGCAACGCAGCTCGACGAGCGCGCCGGCGGAGTCTTTCACGATCTCGTCGAGTTTAATGATGCCGGCGTATTTGAGCCGGACTTCGCCGCCGGGCTTAAGGCGGAAGTACTTGGGTGGAGGCACTTCGGCGAAATCATCGGCGTCGATGAAAACCTCGCGGGTGAGGGCGATGAGCCGGGTGGTCGCGTTGTCCTCCTGCGGGTTGTTGGTGGCGCGGCACTCGATGGCCTCGGTGGCGTCGAGGTTGGTGAGCACGATCCTGACCGGCCTGAGCACGGCAAGGCGGCGCTGGGCGAGGGTGTTGAGCTCGTCGCGGATGGTGTGCTCAAAGACGGCGATGTCGGTGACGCTGGTGAATTTGGTCACGCCGACGCCGATGACGAAGCGGCGCAGGGCGGCGGCGGGGATGCCGCGGCGGCGCAGGCCGGAGAGGGTGGGCATGCGCGGGTCGTCCCAGCCGGAGACGATTTTCTGATTCACCAGGATCAGGAGTTTGCGCTTGGAAACGAGGGTGTAGCCGGGGACGAGTTTGGCGAATTCGTATTGTTTGGGCAGGGCGCGGGGCAGGTCGAGGGACTCGAGGATCCAGTCGTAGAGCGGGCGGTGGTCGACGAACTCCAGGGTGCAGATGGAGTGGGTGACGCCCTCGAGGTAGTCGCTGAGGCAGTGGGCGTAGTCGTAGAGCGGATACACGCGCCAGCCGTCGCCGGCGTGGTGGTGGGCGATGTGGCGGATGCGGTAGAGGAGCGGGTCGCGCAGCCAGAGGTTGGGCGCGGCCATGTCGATGCGGGCGCGGAGGGTGCGGGCGCCGTCGGGGAACTCGCCGGCGCGCATGCGCTGAAAAAGGTCGAGATTCCCGGCGACGGAGCGGTCGCGGCAGGGCGAGGGGCGGCCGGGCTTTTCGGGGGAGCCGCGGTAGTCCTCGGTCTCGGCGGGGGTGAGGTCGCAGACGTAGGCGCGACCGCGGCGGATGAGTTCGAGGGCGTAGGCGTAGAGCGCCTCGAAGTAGTCGCT
>JBBRHC010000362.1:0-3569 GCA_038223295.1 Opitutales bacterium | reverse complement strand
CGATTTTGGAAAAAGCCCGCGCCGATGTCGGGGCGGACGCGGTTTTGGATAACGTGAGTTCGCTGCGCTTCATCGGGAAACTGGAGATCGTCGGTTCCGAGGCGACCGATGGAGGCACGGCGCAGTTGGAGATCCTTTTTCAAAAACCCGACCGCCAGCGCATCACCGCCACCAACGGCACCAAAACCGAGATCACCGCGCTCGATGGTTACGATGCCTGGCAGCGGGTTTCCGACTCCACCGAGGCCGCCAATTGGCAGGTTACGCTGCTCGGGCCCGATCAGATCAAGCGCCTCCGCGCCAACACTTTCGAGAATCTTTCCTTCTACCGCGATATCTCCCGCCAAGGCGGCCGGGTCGAGGATCGCGGCGCGGCCACCGTGGATGGCGTCGCCTCCCGCAAACTCGCCTTCATTCACGGTCCCGGCATTGTTTTCACCCGCAGTTTTGAGGTCGCCACCGGTCGCCTCGTTCTCACCGAGACGGAAAGTGGTACGCAAATCCGTGAGGAGGGCGAGATTCGGTCCGGCGGGCTGCGTTTCCCGAAACGCATCGTGACCTCCAATCCGCTCCCCGATGGTGGCAGCCGCATCATTCAGGTGACCTTTGACAGCGTGGAGGTGAACCCGACGCTTGATGCCGCGGGCTTTGCCATCCCGCCCTTGGGTAAGTAGTTCCGTTTCGTCAGGGAATTCGGCTTATTTTAGCTGGTTGAGACGGGGGCCGCTCGCCCCGTGGTGTTTTTCCGGATCGTCGACGAGAGTGAAATCGCGACTCGCTCCCCTGTCACGGTCCTGCCACGCATGGAGTTTCCCGTTTGCCCGTCCCGTTTGTCCAACCGTTCACCGATCTCCTCCCCGTGCGCGTCCTCCAGTCCGCCTCCAAAACCTTCGAGTCCGAAATCGCCGCTTTTTGTCGCGGAGCCACCGTGCCCAAGGAGATCCACGATAGTGTCTCCGCCATCATCGCCGACGTCCGCCACCGGGGCGACGAGGCCGTCGGTTACTACGCGGCGAAGTTCGACGGGGCCAAGCTCCGCGCCCGCGATTTTCGCGTCAAGGCGACCGACCTCGACGCCGCCGTCAAACGCCTGCCCGCCGCCGATTCCAAAGCGCTCAAATCCTCGCATGAGGCCATCGTGGATTTTAACGAAAAGTCCGTCCCGAAAAACTGGACCGGCAAAAATCTTCACGGCGCCGCCGTCGGCGAAAATTTTTACCCTATCCGCCGCGTCGGCCTTTATGTGCCTGGTGGTGAAGTGCCGCTCGTCTCCACCGTGCTGATGACGACGACGCTGGCCAAGCTTGCCGGCTGCCCCGAGATCGCCGTTTTCACCCCCTCCAACCCCTCCGGCAAGGTTTCCGACGCCATCCTCGCCGCTCTCAGCCTCGTCGGCATCGAGGAGGTTTATTGCGTCGGTGGCGTGCAGGCCATCGCCGCCGCCGCCTACGGCACGCTCAGCATCCCGGCCGTGGATAAAATCTTCGGCCCCGGCAACGCCTACGTCTGCGAGGCCAAGCGCCAGGTTTTCGGCACCGTCGGCGTCGATTCCCTGCCCGGCCCCAGCGAGGTGATGGTCGTGGTGGACGAGACCGCCGACATCACCTTCGCCGCCGCCGACCTGCTCGCCCAGGCCGAGCACGGTTCCGGTCGCGAGAAGGTCTACCTCGTCGCCTCCGAGGCCGCTATCCTCGAGGCGGTGCGCGCCGAGCTGACCGCCCAGCTAAAGTTTGTCTCCCGCTCCGAAAAAATCGCCCGCGTGCTCGCCAGCGGCTTCATCGGTGTCGTGGCCAAATCCGCCGACGATATCGCGCGCGTCGCCAACTTCGTCGCCCCCGAGCATCTCGAACTCATGGTGAAGGAGCCGCTGCAGAAGACCCTGCTTAAAACCATCACCACCGCCGGCGCGATCATGCTCGGCGACCACACGCCGACCGCCATCGGCGACTTCGTCGCCGGCCCCAGCCATGTGCTGCCGACCGGCGGGGCGGGCCGGTTTTTCAGCGGTCTGCGCGTCGCCGATTTCATGCGCCGCACCAGCGTCATTAAATACGACAAGCCCTCGATCAAGAAGGCCGCCCCCCTCGTGGCCTCCTTCGCCGCCCTCGAGCGTCTCGACGCCCACGGTCGCAGCGTGAAGATCCGCGCGATCTGATCTCGAATGGGTGTAATAGAAAGTGAAGTCGGGGCTGTTCCTCCGGCGTGGCACGGGCGTCTCGCCCGGGAGCGAATGGGCATCCTGCCCGTTCGCTCCCGATCCCATGGGCGGGACGCCCAGCCCACTTTCGACCCGCTGACATCACTTTCCGTTACCCCGACCTCTAATTACTCGCCGCAAAGTGGATGGAAGGAGCAAGGCACGCTGTTTGTTGCCGAGCCTTTTGTGTCTTCCTTGGCCCATCATGTCTTCTCCGATTGAACTAGCCCTTCCGCGCATCGCGGCGATGCGCGCCTACACGCCCGGCCTCCAACCCACCGAGCCGGGCTGGATCAAGCTCAATACCAACGAGTGCCCCTATCCGCCCAGCCCGCGCGCGGCGGCCGCCATCGCCGCCGAGCTCGCCGGCGAAGGTGAAAAACTCCGCCTCTACCCCAACCCCAAGGCCATCCCGCTGCGCCAGCTCGTCGCCCGCCTCCACGGCCACGGCCTCACCGAGCAAAACGTGCTCATCGGCAATGGCTCCGACGACGTGCTCAATCTCCTCGTGCGCGTCTTCGGCGGCCCCGCCGCGCCGACCTCGTTCACCTTGCCCAGCTACTCGCTCTATCCGGTGCTCGTCGCCATCCAGGACGGCACGTGCGCGCCCGTGCCCTTCGACCGCTCGATGCGGCTGCCCATCGAGGCGCTCGCCGCCACGCCAGCCCGCGCCTGTTTCCACACCTCGCCCAACGCCCCCACCCGTATCGCTCTGACGACGACCGCGAGCGCCGCCCGGCTCGCGCGGTGCCCCGGTGTGCTCGTGCTCGACGAGACATATGCGCCCCTCGCCCGTGACAACGCGGGCGCCCTCCTCGCCGCCCATCCGCGCCTCGTCATCACCCGTTCCCTCTCCAAGGCGCAGGGCCTGGCGGGCCTGCGCGTCGGTTACTGCCTGGCGCACCCCGAGGTCATCGACCTGCTCGACCGCGTGCGCGACAGCTACAACGTCAACCGCCTCAGCCAGGTCGGCGCCCACGCCGCCCTCTCCGACGGCGGTTACTACGACGCGATCATCGGCAAAATCGTCCGCACCCGCGACTACTGGCTGGGCGAGCTCACCGGCACGCGCGGCTGGTTCACTTACGAGAGCCAGACGAATTTTCTCTTCACCGAGCCGAAAAACGTTCGCGGCGAGACCGGGCCCGCGGTGGCGAAGGCGCTCTACGATTTTTTCCTCACGCGCCGCATCCTCGTCCGCGCTTTTCCCGGTCACCCGCTGACCGCGAGTTTCCTTCGCATTAGCGTCGGGACGGACGAGGAGATGCTCGCGGTCCACGAAGCCATCGACGCTTGGCTGAACCAGGTGGGTTTGGTTTAAAAAGTTAGCGGATCAGTCGTTACGGCAGCGGATGAGGATGGCGGGGGGCGT
>JBBRHC010000361.1:0-3602 GCA_038223295.1 Opitutales bacterium | reverse complement strand
GGCCGCTGTAGTATATCATGCTATCCTCGTCGCTTCGGCACGCGAGGTCTTCATTGATCTCAACGCTGCCGTGGGGAAATACGGGAAGTTGCACTTGGGCCATGCGCTTTAAAAACCCTTTTCTGCCACCCTTGTCAGTTTATTAACCCCTCCGACTGGCTCCGATTTGGGCCACCGCCATTCCCGCCTCCCGCTCCTTCGTGCCGGGGGAGTTCAGGATGTCTGAGGCTACATTAATTATTTTCGTGCACCATGACCTCTGGCTGGCTTGAAATGCCGCCATCGTGCCCGCGAAACTACCGGTAACTGCTCCCACTGATGCCCGCCCCACGTGAGCGTGAGCGCAACGGTGAGCATGGTTTTATCGGTGCGACGCTTGTAGCTGGCACGGTGAACGGACTGAATACACGCACGGGGAGCCAATGCATTCGGAATGAGGCTGAAAATTTCGCGGCGGGGCTGGGTGCTAATTATAATTCGCGATCAAAATGAGGCTATCATCAAAAATTGGCCATGGACTGCCAACACTACACAAAGCGTCCGTTGTAGGGTTGGCCGTCCTCGGCCAGTTAGAATCACTTTGAAAGCGAATTGGTATTAGGGGGCTTTTGGCTGGGTCGGGGGACGCAGCGGGGCCCACCCTTTGGTCGCCTGCCATCCAACTACCGGTTCCGGGTTTAAGCGCCAAAGTGCAGGAGCAATAATTCTCATCCGCGTTTTGGGGATCCCGGCACCGCGTGTTTGAAGTGATTCCCGGCGCACGCCGCGCGGTCAGGCTCCGCGGGCGGGGAAACGGAAACCGATGCGCACGCGGACGGTGGAGGAGGCGCGGTCGGTCGGCGTGGGGGCGAAACGCCAGGCGCGCACCGCCGCCAGGGCGGACTCGGCGTGGGCGCGGTGCTCGGCCGACAACGCGAGCGGCACTCGCACGCGGCCCTCGGCATCGACCAAGAACTCCACCAGCACCCGGCCGGCCGGCACGCCAGGGGTGGGCGCGGGGGCGGAGCCTTCGAGTTTTTTTAGTTTCGCGAGCGGCACCAGGGGAAACTCGCCGGGGTAGGTCGACGCGGGGGCGGACTCGCCAAAGGCTCGTTCGAAGGCGCCAATATGGGTGAGGGTCGTGATGTGGCCGGTGCGGAAGAAGTTGAACCGGATGAGGTCGGTGCGGGGCCAGGGCGCGGCGGGGGAAACCGTGGCGACCGCGCCGGGTGCGTTGGCGGCGGGGGTGGCCTGATAACGCCACTCGCGCAGGCTGCCCTCGGCGGCATCGGCGAAGGCGGCGTTCGACGACTCGATGGTCCAGAGGTCGAGGACGGAGCCGTCGTCGCCGATGGTGCAGGCGACGATGGCGTGTCCTTGGTTGACGCTGGCGGCGAAAAGCGCCGCCGGGTAGGCGGGCGCGGGATTATGCACGACGGCCACGCGGGCGGCATCGGCGGAGGCGGCAAACGCGGCGAAGGGCAAAAACGCGAACGCAAGGGCGGCGCGGAGGGAGCGGCGGTGGGAATGCATGGCGGGACGATGGGACGGAGGTGGGAAAGAAAACGGAGCCAAACCGGGATGTATCACGCGCTGTAGCGCAAGAGGCGGGAGCTGTTGATCAGGACGATAAACGCGCTCGTCTCGTGCAGGAGCGCGGCGGTGAGGGGGCCCACGATGCCGAGGGCGGAGAGGAGCAGGGCGACTACGATGATCGCGGTGGAGACGAGCAGGTTTTGGTTAATGAGGCGCAGGGCGCGGTGCGAGATGCGGATGAAGTGGACGAGGCCGCGGAGGTTGTCCTGCAGGAGGGCGACGTCGGCGGTTTGCACGGCGATGTGGCCGCCGGAGTGGTTGATGGCGACGCCGAGGTCGCCGCCGGCGAGTGCGGGCGCGTCGTTGACACCATCGCCGACCACGAGGACGCGGCGGCCGGCGCGTTTCAGGGCGAGGACTTCGTCGAGTTTTTGCCCGGGCAGGCAGGCGGCGCGGTAGTCGGTGATGCCCACGGCGGCGGCGACCGAGGCGGCGGCGAGGGCGTGGTCGCCGGTGAGTAGCAGGGTGCGGTCGAGGCCGGCCTCGGCGAGGGTGGCGACGACCTCGCGCGACTCGGGGCGCACGGTATCGGCGAGGGAGAAGCGCAGGGCCGGGCGACCGTCGATGACGGCGTAGACGGTGCGGTGGCCGGCGGTCTCGGGCGGGGCGTCGAAGGCGATGCCGCACTCGCGCAGCCAGACCGCGCTGCCGACGAGGAGGTCGGCGCCATCGACGCGCCCGCGCAGGCCGCGACCGGCGACCTCGTTGACCTCGGCGGGGGGCGGGGAGGCGGGGGCGGCGGGGTCGTGGAGGTGGCCGGCGATGGCGCGCGCGACCGGGTGTTGCGAGGCGGCGGCGAGGCGGCGGGCGGGCGGGAGCGCGGCGGCGAGGGTGAAGTCGGCGAGGGGCGTGACGGACTCGACCGCGAGGTGGCCGCGCGTGAGGGTGCCGGTTTTGTCGAAGACGACGGCATCGAGCGTGGTGGCGGTCTCGAAGTGGCGGGGGGTTTTGACGAGGATGCCGAGGCGGGCGCAGACGGCGAGGGCGGCGACGAGGACGGAGGGGCCGGAGAGCACGAAGGCGCAGGGGAGGCAGACGACGAGGACGGAGACGGCGCGGTCGAGGTCGCGGGTGAGGATCCACGTCATGGCGGTGAGCATGAGCACGGCGGGCGTGTAGTAACGCAGGTAGGCGTCGATACGGCGGGCGATGAGGGGCTTGTCGGCGGGGGCGGCCTCGAGGATGGAGCGGACGCGGCCGATGACGGTCTCGGAGGAGACGCGGGTGGTCTCGAGATCGATGACGCCGGAGAGATTCAGGGTGCCGGCGAAGACGTCGTCATCGGGGGCGACGTCGACGGGCATGGATTCGCCGGTGATGGCGGCCTGGTTGACGGCGGAGTGGCCGCGCAGGATGCGACCATCGGCGGGGATGAGTTCGCCGGGGAGGACGCGGAGGCGGTCGCCGACGGCGAGGCGGTCGGCGTCGGCGGCCTCCTCGGTGTCGCCGCGCAGGCGGCGGGCGGAGATGCGGGAGAGGCGGCCGAGGCCGTCGATGGCTTCGCGGATGCCGCGCACGCTGCGCTCCTCGAGCAGTTGGCCAAAGATGAGGATGATGGAGACGATGGCGCCGGTGGCGTAGCGTTCGTCGGCGAGGCAGGCGAGGAGCACGATGGCGACGAATTGGTCGAGGTAGTAGGGGTTGAGCGAGCGCTCGCGGTGCAGGAGGCCGCGCGCGGCGCCGGCGAGGACGGGAACGCAGATGACGAGCCAGGCGGCGAAATAGCCGAGGGCGGCGAGCTCGGGATTGGCGGGGCGCAGGCGGGTCATGAAGAGGCCGAGGAGCAACGCGACGGCGGCGATGAGCGCGGTGGTGAGGCGGACGGGCAACGAGAGCAGCCACGCGTCGTCGCCGAGGAGGGAGACGCGGGGCTTCATGGGCGGACGGAGGGCGCGGGGCGGAAGCGGCGGGGGGAAAGGCGGGCCCGGCGGGCCCGCCCCACCTCAAGGCTGACGCGGCGGACGCGGAGGACGGAGGACGGCGGGGTGCGGCGACCCCGCCCTACAGGGGGGAGACGGAGGGGGGTC
>JBBRHC010000360.1:0-3602 GCA_038223295.1 Opitutales bacterium | reverse complement strand
CCACCAGCGCGGGCAGCGTGTTGGTGAAAGGGGGCAGCGGCGGCAGCGGCAGCATGAGCAGCAGCGCGGAGAAAATCACCACGCTGGTATGCAGGCGCAACTTCCAGTCGGCGTCGGCCAGCAGGGGCAGCCGCCCGGGCTGCAAACGCCGCTCCAGCCAGCCCACGAGCTTGCTGCTCGCGTTGAGGACCTTGGTGAAAAACGCGGCCGGCAACACCACCCGGCGCAGGCGCTCGGGCAACCAGGGCGGCAGGCCGGCGAAGTAGCGCGCCGCGAGCATCAGGATGACCAGGCCGAAGGGCGTGGATAGACCGGGGATGCTGATCGGCGTCGAAAACGGCAGGGCGCAGATCACCACCAGCAGGGCCGAGGCGCGGCTGCCCAGCGTGTCGAGGATCTCGCCGAGGGGCGCCGCCCGCTCCGAGTAGCGCGCGGAGAGGGCGCTCAGCTCGGCGGAGAGGTCCGCCTCGTGGTCGGCGACGGGCGCGGCGGAGCCCGATTTCACGGCGTGGGCGGGGGCGGAGGGCGAGTTGTCCAAGCCACCGACCGTGGCAGGCCGCGCGCCGGCGAGGCGAGCCGTTTGCGTGTGAAAAACACGTCGCGCCGTTGCGGCCCGCGCCCGCGCCCGCAAGATCCGCGCCATGACCACCCGCTCCGTCTGGACCGCTCCGCTGCGCCCCCTCGGGCGCGTCGGGGAAAGCCTGATCGACCGCGTCCTTTGTGTGCTCGGCGCGGTGGGGCTGTCGCAGGCGCCGGAGTTTTTCCAGCAATACCTGCAACGCCTGGGCGGCCACCTCGACGAGGCGCGGCGCGTGCTGGAGCGCTACGAAGCCGTGGCGCGCGACAGCGGCATCACGCTGCAAGCGCTCATCGACACCACCCGCGCGCAGACCTCCGCCCCGGTGGCGAAGCTCGGCGGCGTGATCGCCGAGGCGCAGGCGCGCGTCGAGTCGCTCGCCGGCGCCGAGGCCGCCCTGCGCGAGGCGACGCTCTGGGAGCGGCCCTTTGTCTTTCTGCGCCACGTGGATCCCGACATCGCCGCGCGCACCTGGGAGGTGTTTAAACCCGCCCTGCCCGTCACTGCGGAAGGCCTCGTCTACGCCGGCGTGGGCATGGCGCTGGCCCTGCTGCTCTACCAGGGCTGCGTCGCCGCGCCCTGCCGCGCGCTCGCGCGCCACTGGCAAAAAAAGCCGCTCGCGGCGGCGGCGGAAACCCCGGCGCCGAGAACCAAGGATTGACCCCGACGCGCCCCCCTCGGCACGCATACGCAGATGGAAACAGACACGCGGATAATCAAAACCGTTGCGATCGTCGGATCGGGCGCGCTGGGCCTTTACTACGGCGGACGCATCGCGCGCGCCGGCTTCGAGGTGTCCTTCCTCGCCCGCGGCGAAATCGACGCGCTGCGCGCCCAAGGCGTCGCGTTTTCCCACGGCGGCGAGCGCCACGTGGTGCGGCCAGCCGGGGTCGCCGCAGCGCCCGGGGAAATAGGTCCGGTCGATCTGGTTTTGATCACCCTCAAATCCACCGCCAACGACGCGCTGCCACAGCTTTTGCCGCCCTTGCTGGTCGAACACACCGCTGTGGTGAACCTGCAAAACGGTCTGGGCGTGGACGAGCAGGTCGCGGCGGTGGTGGGAGCGGCGCGGGTGCTCGGGGCCATCTGTTTCGTGGGGGTGAATCGTATCGCTCCCGCCGAGGTGGACTGCTCCGAGGAAGGCTACGTCACGCTGGGTGAATACGTCGGCGCGCCGACCGCGCGCACCGAGGCGGTGGGGCGGGCTTTCACCCAAGCGGGCGTGCGCCTGCGCCAGGCCCCGAGCCTGCTCGCCGCGCGGTGGCACAAACTGATCTGGAACGTACCTTTCAACGGCCTCGCGGTGGTCGAGGGCGGCATGACGACCGACGTGATCCTGGCCGACCCGGCGCGCGAGGCACGGGTGCGCGCGTTGATGGGCGAGGTGTGCGCCATCGCGCGCGCCGAGGGCGTGGAGATCGCGGACACCTTCATCGACGACCAGCGCGAGCGCACGCGGGCGATGCGCTACAAGCCCTCGACCATGCTCGACTACCTCGCCGGCAAGCCCCTCGAGATCGAGCCGATCTGGGGCGAGCCCCTGCGCCGCGCCCGGCGCCACGGCGTGCCCGCCCCCGAGCTCACGCGCCTGCACGCCGAGCTGCTCGCCCGCGCCCAAGCGCGCTGAGTCCGTTTGCAGGGCGGGGTCGCCCTACACCTTAAGCCACCCTCCGCCCTCCGCCTCCGCCCCACCCTACACCCCGCCTCACGCGTAGTCCCAATACAGGATCCGTCCGCACTGGTCGCAGATGCCCAGCTTTGCCGGGTCCGCGCTGCGCGAGCCCGACTCCGCCTCGCTCGATACCTTCAGGTGACATCCGCCGCACTTGCCCCCGCGCAGCGGCGCGATGGCCGGCCAGTTGCGCAGCGCCACCCGGTCATACACCCGCGTATGGATCTCGGGCAGCCCCACCCGCGACGCGGCCATCGCCTCCTTCGCCAGCACGAGTTCGGCGGCGAGATTTTTATCCCGCTCCGCCAGGGTCGCCAGCTTGGCTTCGTGTTTGGAAATGTTGCCCTTGAGCGTGGCCTCCGCCTGGGCGAAACGCTTCTTCGCCTCGTCGATTTGATACATCACGCCGAGTTCCTGCTCCTCCAGCCCGCCGATTTCCGCCACCATCGTCGCGATCTCTTTGCCCAACGCCTGATACTCCTCGTTTTTCTTCACCGAGAGCTGCTGGGTGCGGTATTTGGCCAACCGCGTCTCCGCCGAACCGATCTCGGTTTCGAGCAGCTTTTTCTTCGTCTCCAGCTCCCGCAGTTCCGCCTTCGCCCCGTCGATCGCTGCCTTCTCGGCCGCGATGCCTTTTTCCACCTGCGCGCGCTCGGTGGGCACGGCGGCGGTCTGTTGCTCGAGCTGGCGCCTGCGCGCGTCACGATCCTGCACCACGAGCAACTGAGTCAAAAAAGCATGCGGCATCCCCCTTCCATGCGCACCGCCCTCCCTCGTTTCAATGCCCGATTACCCCGCGCTCCCGCTCCGCTTCACCCGTCTCATCGCGATAAATCCGTCACTCACATGTTACCGTTTTGTCACCCTCACCCCCTTGTTTTTCCCCTCGCTTCCATACGATGGCCCGCGAACCCAAACCCACCTACCATGCTCTTCAACTCACGCCTCATCGCCCGCGTCCTCGCGGCCCTCGCCGCCCTCCCCGCCGCCCACGCCCAATACAGCATCACCGTCCTCCACAACAACGACGGCGAATCCGCTCTCATCCAGTACAGCGACTCCCAGCCCCAGTTCGGCGGCGTCGCCCGCTTCGCCACCTTGCTGGACAACACCCGCAACTTCTACACCGCCCAGGGCCACGGCGTCGTCTCCATCTATGCGGGCGATACCTTCCTCGCCGGCGCCCGCTTTCAGGCCAGCCTCGACTCCGGCGCGCCCGGCGCCCGCACCTTCTACGATGCCCTCGCCATCAGCCACATCGGCTACGACGCCTCCATCATCGGCAACCACGAGTTCGACTTCGGGCCCTCCGTTCTCGCCGAGTTCATCGGCGACGCCCAGACGACCAATCCC
>JBBRHC010000359.1:0-3603 GCA_038223295.1 Opitutales bacterium | reverse complement strand
GCGATCTGGCGCAATCTGCTGGTCATCTGCTCGTTTGTTCACCCGCTCAATGCACTATTCAGTGCACCTCGGGATTCACGAACGACCATCTGATCCAACTTCTTGCGCCATCTCATCGGCTCCTACTCCGGATTTCGGGCTGATAACAAATCTCAGCGTTCCT
Source organism: Opitutales bacterium (assembly GCA_038223295.1). Lineage (GTDB taxonomy): Bacteria > Verrucomicrobiota > Verrucomicrobiia > Opitutales > Opitutaceae > IMCC26134_A. The sequence continues at coordinate 3,440 of JBBRHC010000359.1, read as the reverse complement.
GAAATTTTAGTCACGGAGGACACAGAGCTCCGAAAGAGAGGACACAGAGCCGGTCTATCATACGAAATCCGGGCCGTTTTTTTCTTCCGTGACCTCTGTGTCCGCACTCCGGCCCGGCTCTGTGGCCGAATCTGTAAGAACGAGCTTACTGGTTAACAGGAACGCCCGCAGGCGTGCGGCGGGCCCGGCGGTCCCGCCCTACCTTGAGGACGGGGCGGCGCGAGCGGCGGGGGGCGTTAGAGTTTTTCGACGATCCGGTCGGCGAGGCCGTAGGCGATGGTTTCCTCGGCGTTGAGGTAGAAATCGCGGTCGGTGTCCTGGTTGATGCGGGCCATGGGTTGGCCGGAGGCGCGGGCGAGGATGCCGTTGAGCTCGAGGCGGATTTTCTCCATCTCCTGGGCCTGGATATTGATGTCCGTGGCGGGGCCGACGAAACGGCCGCTGATCAGGGGCTGGTGGATCATCACGCGGGCGTGCGGGAAGAGCAGGCGGCGGCCCTTGGGCACGGCGCTGAGCAGGATGGAGCCCATGGAGGCGGCCATGCCGGTGACGATGACGGTGATGGGCGAGGTGATCATCTGCATGGTGTCGTAGACGGCCATGCCGGCGGTGATGGAGCCGCCGGGAGTGTTCATATAGAAAAAGATCTCTTTGCCGGGGGCGGAGGCCTCGAGGTAGAGCAGCTTTTCGGTGAGGTCCTTGGCGGAGGCGTCGGTGACGGGGCCCCAGAGGAAAATTTTCCGTTGTTCGATGAATTTGTTCTGGATGCGGGCGGCGAGGGGGGCGGCGTCTTTTTTCACGGCGGCGTCGGCCTTGTCGTCTTCCTTTTCGTCGTCGTCATCATCGTCGTCGGCGCGGGGGGCGAGGGGCTCTTTTAATCCGGCAGGGAGGTGGGAGAAATGCATCATCGGACGCGGAACGTGGGCGGGGCGGCCGGGCTTGGCAAGTCGGCGAGGATTTCCCCGGCGACGGAGTTTTTTGGGCCGCAAAAGTCGCAAGAGGCGCAAAAAACCGGAGCGAGCGGATGGGGCGATGAGGAGCGTGGACGGGGCGGGGGAGGAAGTGAGGTCGGCGGGTCGAAAGGGGCATGGGCGTGTCGCCCATGGGATCGGCGGCGAACGGGCGGGATACCCATTCGCTCACGGACGGGATGCGCGGTGCCTATCCCACGCCGGAGGAGACGGCCGGGGAGATGGGTTTTGCGTTTTGGGACGAGTTGGGCGGCGATGCCGGGTTTTGGGCCATGGGAGATATTTTATCGGAATCGGAACCGGGGGTGCGGGCGGACGCGGTCGCCGTGCAGGGGGCCTGGCTGCGCATCGGGATAGGCGTGGCGGTGGCGGCGCAGGCGATGGTGTTTTCCCTGGCGGTGAATCTGACGCCGGCGGAGGGCGGAGCCTACTGGCTGGTACACGGGGGGCTGATGGCGAGCGCGGCGGGGGTGTTGGTTTTTCTCGGGCGCGATTTGCTGGGCGCGGCTTGGTCGGCGGCGCGGTCGCGGCGGGTGACCATCGATTTGTTGTTTTTGGTGACGCTGCTGGGCGCGCTAGGCGGGTCGCTGACGAGTACGTTTACCGGCACGGGGGCGGTGTATTACGAGGTGGTGGCGGTGCTGGTGGTGGTACACACGCTGGGCAAACTCGCGGGCGCGCGGAGCCGGGCGGCGGCCTTGCGCGCGGCGGAGGCGGTGGCGGAGAATTACGAGCGTTGCACGGTGCGGCGGGCGGACGGGGGCGAGGAGTCGCGGGTGGTGGCGGAGCTGCGGGGCGGAGAGCGGGTGGTGGTGGCGCCGGGCGGGGCGATCTGCGTGGACGGGGTGATCGCGGAGGGGCGGGCCTACGTGGAGGAGGCGGCGATGACGGGCGAGTGGCGGGCGGTGGCGCGCGGGCCGGGGGAGCGGGTGTGGGCGGGCACGCACGCGGTGGACGGGCGGCTGGTGGTGGTGGCGGACGCGGGGGCGCGGCGGCTGGACGGCGTGCTGCGGGCGGTGGCGGAGGCGCGGCTGGCGCCGTCGGAATTGCAGGCGCAGGCGGACCGGTTGATGGCGTGGTGGCTGCCGGTGGTGACGGGGGTGGCGGCGGCGACGTTTCTCGGCTGGTGGGTCGTCGGCGGGGTGGTGTGGACACGGGCCTTGTTCAACGCGATGGCGGTGTTGCTGGTGGCGTGTCCGTGCGCGATGGGGCTGGCGACGCCGGTGGCGGTGTGGGGCGGGTTGGCGAAGTTGGCGCGGCTGGGGATCGTGGCGCGGAGCGGGGATTTTTTGGCGGCGCTCGCCCGGGTGGATACGGTGGCCTTCGACAAGACGGGCACCCTGTCGGAGGCGCGGCGGGCGGTGCTGGGGTGGTAATTCGCCGCGGGGTGGGGCGGGGCGGCGCGAGAAGGGGTACTGCGCGCGGCGGTGGCGGCGGTGGAGCGCGGCGTGGAGCACCCGGTGGCGCGGGCGCTGGCGGAGCAGGAGGTGGCGCGGGAGGAGACGAGGAGGGAGGTGAGCGAGCTGCGCGTGGTGGCGGGGCGGGGCCTGGAGGCGCGGGTGGCGGGCGTGGGGTTTTTGCGGGTGGGGGAGCGCGAGTTTGGCGGCGGCGGCGCGGCGGAGGGCGGGGCGGGAATGGCGGGCGGGGCGGGCCAGGGAGTCTGGGTGGCGGTGGACGGGGTGCCGGCGGCGCGGGTGACGCTGGGGGAGACGTGGCGGGCGGGGCTGGCGGAGACGGTGGCGGAGCTGCGGGCGCTGGGTTTGGAGCTGGAGGTGTTGACGGGGGATGGGCAGGCGGGCGCGGAACTCGTTTGCCGAGGAGCGGGGGGCGAGGTGTGCGCGGTGCCGATGCGGGCGGGTATGACGCCGGCGGAGAAGGCGCAGCGGGTGCGCGAGCTGGGGGCGCGGGGGCGGCGGGTTTTGTTCGCGGGCGACGGGGTGAACGATGCGGCGGCGATGAGCGTGGCGGCGGGCTCACTGGCGCTGCGCGGGGGCAGCGGGCTGGCGCGCGCGGCGGCGATGGCGGTGTGCGCGGGCGACGATTTACGCCGGCTGCCCGAGGCGGTGCGGGTGGCGAGGAGCGTGGTGGCCGGCGTGCGGGGCAACCTGCGTTTCGCGGCGGGCTATAATCTGGCGGGCATGGCGCTGGCGGCGGCGGGGGCGCTGCATCCGGTGGCGGCGGCGCTGCTCATGGTGGGGTCGAGCACCTGGGTGGGGGTGCGGGCGGTGCGAAGCGCGGAGCGGGCCTAGTCTAATTCGCGATCAAAATGGGACTATCATCAAAAATTGGCCAAGGACGGCCAACGCTACACATAGCACCCGATGTAGGGTTGAACCAAGCCGCTGCGCGGCGCTGGGATGCGGGGGCGGGTAAGTAGGCGGGAGCCACGATGGGCGCAAGTTGGTAGTGAGAGCGGGATGATGCAAGCCTGCATGCGCCTATGCACACCCAACCTGCACCGTCCTTCCA
>JBBRHC010000358.1:0-3627 GCA_038223295.1 Opitutales bacterium | reverse complement strand
GGGCATGTCGTGGCGCCGGCGCTGCTCCGCGGTGTACTGGTCCAGGTACTCCACCAGCAGAGGCCGCGGGCCGACCAGGCTCATGTCGCCGCGCAGGACGTTCCAAAACTGGGGGAGTTCGTCGAGATTCCACCGCCGGATGAAGGCGCCGAGACGGAGGAGGCGGGGGTCGGCGGCGGCGGTGCTGGTGGCCAGGTGGTCGGTGGCGGGGGCGTCGGGGGTCATGCTGCGGAGCTTCCAGAGCGTGAAAGGGTGTCCGCCGGCGCCGACCCGTATCTGGGCGAAGAGGGCGGAGGCAGCGGGGGACTCCCGGCGGATGAGCACGGCGAGCACGGCGATGAGCGGCGCGGAGAGGAGAACGCCGACCAGGGCGCCGAGGAGGTCGATGGCGCGTTTCAGGGCGCGGTTGAAGAGGCGGTTGATGGCGAGCTCCTCGACGCCGAGTACGGGGATGCGTCCGATGGTTTGCAGGCGGAGGCCGCTGACGAGGATCTGGAAGGAGGACGGGATGATCTTCCACTCGACGAAAGCTTGCTCGCAAGCTTCTACGCTGGCGCGGAGGTGTTCGCGGGGGAGGTCGGTGCGAGCGGCGATGAGCACGTCGATGTGGGCGGCGCGGAGGGAGGCGGCGAGGTTCTCGGTGGAGCCGAGCACGGGGGTGCCGGGGGCGGGCGCGGGGTCGTCCGGCAGGGTGATGACGCCGGCAAAGGCGAGGGGGTGGGCGGGGCTGCGGGCTAGGTCGGCGGCGAGGGCGCGGGCCTCGTCGTTCCAGCCGAGGAGGGCGACGCGTTGGCGGAGGCGGTTGACCAGGCGCGGGCGGGTAAACACGGCGTAGGCGGCGCTGCGCCAGACGAACATGAGGGCCAGGACGAGCACGTAGGCGAGAACCACAAACCAGCGCGAAATGGGGGGCTGGAACCGGAGCACGAGCGAGAGGCTGAGGTAGGCGGCGAGCCAGAATGTGGTGCCTTTGATGACGAGGTTGAGGGCCTGGAATTTTCTCAGGAGAAGGCGTTCCTCGTAGAGACCGAGCTGGGCGTAGGCGGCGATGAGGAAAGCGGCGCCGAGGAGCAGGAGCGGCATATAACGGGCGTAGCTGGCGTCGGGGACGTAGAGGCCGATGCTGCCGATGGGGGTGGCGTAGCGCACCCAGTAACCGAGCGAGAGGCCTCCGAAGGCGACGACGGTATCGCCCGCCACCAGGAAGGCGGGCAGGATGACCTTGCGCAGGCGGGCGGCAGGGGGGGCGGCGAGCATCAGGAGCGGGAAGCGAGGATCGGGGTCATGGCGTCAGGCCGGCACAGGCGTGGAGAAGGGGGGCGGGGACAAAGCCTTTTGGCGGGAGGACGGCGAGGAGATCGGGGGGGAGCGTGAGGTTGAGGAGAACATTCACGTCGGCGGGAGGGGGGCCGTCGGGGTGGCCGAAGAGCACGCCGTGGCCCGGGCGGATGCGGCGGTATCCGGAGCGGGCGTCCACCGGTTCGCCGGGGGCGCGCAGGAGTGCGACCAAGGCGGGGGCGAGGGCGCGGGCGGCGAGAAAATCGGCGGCGTGGGTCAGCGTGGCGGGGCGGAGCGGGGCGAGGCCCGGGTCGCGCCAGCGGGCGGACCAGGCGAAAGTCGGGTCGAGGAGGATCTCGGCGGCGAGGGCGGAGACGACGGAGGCGGAGTCCGCCTGATCGGGAATCTGGAGGCGGGCGAGGGCGAGGCCGAGATAGACTTCGGCGCGGGCGTGGGCGAGGCGGGCGGCGACGGCGAAGTGATCGCGCGCGGCGGGTGGATCGAGCGGGAGGAGCAGCCAGCCGAGGTTGTAGTGGGTGGCCTCCAGGTCGGGGTTGCGGTAGAGCGCGGCCTGAAGGAGCGGGATGGAGGCGGAGGGGTCGGGGGCGGAAAGGCGGGGGAAGGGTAGGCCGGTGGCGAGATGGGAGGCGAGGGCGTCGGCGTAGAAGGAATCGGCGGGGGCGAGCGCGATGGCGCGGCGGAGGTGGTCGGCGTAGGCGTCGGGGGCGTCGGCGTTGATGGCGTCGAGCGCGCCGGACCAAGCGCGACGGGCGGCAAGATCCCGGGCGACGGAGGGCAGAAAGGCGAGCGCGGCGACCAAGATCGCCGCCGGGATGACTAAGGACGAATAACGAAGCAGGAAGGGGCGGGTGGCTGAAGGGGCGGAGGTGACGGACGGTGCCGAGGCGGGGGGGCGGAGCGCGAGGGCGGCGAGGGGCAGGGCGGCAAGGAGGGCAAAGGCGGGGGTGGCGAACGAGTGGTCGAAGAGGAGGAGCGCGGCGCCGCACGCGAGGGTGGCGGCAAGGGTGGGGGGCAGGGGCGGGGCTTCGAGACCGGGCGCGGGGCGCAGGCGGGCCCCGATTGCGAAGAGGAGCAGGGCGGTGGCGAGTAGGCCGGGGATACCGAGGGTGGCGGCGACTTGGGCGGGGGTGTGGTGGAGTTGAAGGTAGTTGTCGGGTTCGCCGGGGAGGGCGGCTCGGACGCGGGGGAAGACGTGGGGCACGGCGCCGGGGCCCCAGCCGGCGAGTGGGCGTTCCGCCGCGAGGGCCAGGCCTCCGCGCAGCATGGCGTAGCGCTGGGCGTTGCTTTCGCTGGCGGAGACGGACCAGGCACCGGAGAAAACGAGTTCGCGGAGGCGTTGGTTGGAAAAAACAGCGGCGCCAAAGGCGAGGGCGGCGAGGGCGAGGAAGGGCAGCAGCCGGCCGCGCCGGAGCAGGACCACGCCACCAGCCACGGTGGCGGCGAGGGCGAGGGCGAGCACGGCGCCGCGGCTGAGGGAACTGGCGGCGAGGGCGACGGCGGCGGAGGAGGCGGCGGCGTGGAGCAGGCGTGTGGCGGGGGTGGTGGCGCGGGTGGCGAGGTGGGCGAGCCAGCAAGCGGCGAGCGCGCAGACGGAGCCGGTGGTATTGGCGTGGCCGAAGGGCTCGGCGTTGCGCGGGTAGGGGCCGGTCAGCGAGGGGAAGGAGACGAACCAGCGCAGCGCGGTGACGAGAAGGGTGGGGTAGACAAAGGCGGCGGCGAAGCGGTCTGCGCGCGGAGAACGCAGGAGGGGAAGCAGAAAGTAGGGGAGGGCGATGGCGCCGAGGAAGGGCAGGAGGTGCGGGGCGAGGGTGGCACGCAGCGGAGAAAAGGCGGTGGCGGAGAGTCCGGCCAAGGCGAGCAGACCGAGAGCGGCGTCGAGCAGACCACCGAGGCGAGAGTCGGGCCGACTCAAGGCGAGGCGCGCGGCGGCGACGAGGAGGGGGATCAACCAAAAGGCGGCGGCAAACAGGGCGTGGGGCCAGGTTTGCAGGCGCGTCGAGGAAAGCGAGGGGAGGGTGAGGAAGAGGGCTAAAGCGATCCACGATACCTGGGCGATGAGCAAAGGTGTGGGTGGGGTCGCAGCCGGAGGGGCGGGCGGGCCGAGCGGGTCGAGAAGCGGGAAGGGCGCGCCGGCTTTTCGGGGAATCTGATGGGGGTGATGCGGCATGCGGGAGGGCGGGAAGCTTGGGAATGGGGGGCGGGCAGGGGGAGCTTAAACCCGAAATCTGAAGTGGATCGCCGCGATCTAACGCAATCTGCTGGTCATCTGCTCGTTTGTTCACCCGCTCAATGCACTATTCAGTGCACCTCGGGATTCACGAACGACCA
>JBBRHC010000357.1:0-3637 GCA_038223295.1 Opitutales bacterium | reverse complement strand
TTATTATTGAATTTCTGGAGAGTATCATTCGCGTGGGTTCGATATTATTTTAGGCTGATGGATAACTTCTTTTTCGGGCTGGTGGGATCGAATTTTTATCAGGCTGACGGAATCTTCCGAATCGTCGATTCCGATATTTTCATAATTGCCGAACGTTTTGTAGTTGGAAGAATTTCCAGTTTTGCACGGGGGAGCTGCGTAAACTGGAATTTTGTGGACTTTTTTGAGAGTCCGTCGATTTGTGAATTGGATGTGTATTAAGCTGGCGGTCTAAGAGGAGATGGGGTGGGACAATGACTCGGCGCTTCACGAGGATCTTCTGGTCCCGAAACCGGGGTGAGGAGAATTCTTGATTCGGCGGGGTTCAAGCCGTCCGAACGGGAAGCCTTTTTCCTCGGGAAAGCTATGGAATGTTTCGTGGGATATGCACGCCATAAATTGCGAACTTTTGACGTTACCACGGTCGCGTGAGGCGTATCTTCGTTTTTGCAGCTAATGGGTCAGCTTTCTGGCGATGGGGAACGTCATGCCACACACGCATTGATCCTATTCTCTGGAGGGATCGAGGGTTGGCGCTGGATACGGGCAAAATTTCCGATTGCGGATGGTTTTGCTCCGCCAGGTCCGCAAGAATATATTTTGCGTTATCGAGTAAGGGCCAGCGGGCGGATTACCTTGGATCTGGGCGCACGAGGCGCGGTGCCTCCTTTGGGTGCACCTTTGCAAATGGAGGATTACTCGGTTACGAACAGCGGTGCGGTTGAATCAATACTCCATTCGCACCGGGTAGGCATACTTGGAATCTGTAAAACGTTTCCTGCTCTAGGACGACGAATGGCTGATCCAAAGATGTCATACCCACATTTTTTGACAAATTCGACCGTCCGCGCCGAAACAGGCGACGGCGGAAATGCGTGCCAGCTCCCTGGGCTCGATTTTGTTTAAATCTTCTCCGTAAACGCGGCCTTTGCCTCGGAGTTCGCTTCCGGTAACTCGGCCCTGCGCGTTCGCTGGCGATCCCATGGGCGGGACGCCCATGGCACTTTCGGGAACCGCTGATGTGGATCGAAATGGGCACTGCGGTGAGACCATGGGTGTGACGAAAAGTGCTGTGAGGGGTGTTCTTCGGGCGCGGCACGGGTGTCGTGCTTTTGAGCGAGGGGGATCCAGCGCGTTCGCTGGCGAGCCCATGGGCGGGACGCCCATGCCACTTTCGGGCGCGCTGTTTCATTGCGGAACGAAACCTTCGCAGGCGGGTGGTGTTCTATTAGGTTTTTATGACTCCGATGTTTTATGGCCCGGTTCGAGCCTTGGTCCGAGTTTGCATCGGCATCCTTCCCTTGGTCTGGGTGGGCCGCGTGGGGGCCGACTGGCTGGAAAGCGTGGGCGCGGATCGGCTCGCGATCACCTTCACCGGGGTGCCGTCCGCCGCCGGCGTGCTGAGCATCGTGGAGGCGGGCAACACGGCGGGTAACGACTATCTGCCCGACGCGACGAACTACGCCTTTGCCGGAAAGACGCTGATTAACAGGGGCCCGGGCACCGGAACGAGCGGGCACGGCACGGTGGTGGGGCAATTTTTCTACGGCAACCCCACCAGCTTGCTCCCCGGACCGGCCGAGATCCATGGCTACAATGCGAGTTACTGGATCGAGGCGGACTTCCTGAACCACAATAGCAACGCCGCCCCTTTGACCGAGGTCGCGCGGGTGCAAAATCACAGTTGGATCGCGACCGGGGCGGATCTCACGGCCGCACTGGTCGAGGCGGTCAACCGGCGCCTCGATTTCGCGATCCACCGCGACGGCTTCGTAGCGGTGGCCGGGGTAAACAACGGCAACAGTACCACGTTGCCGCCGCTGCTGGCGCAGGCCTACAACCACATCACGGTCGGTCTCACCGGCGGCGCACATAGCGCCGGCTTTACGGCCTTTGACGGTACCGGGCGGATCAAACCCGACCTCGTGGCGCCGGATTTTTTGACCAGTTTCGCGACGCCGAAGGTCTCGACGACCGCCGGCGTGCTCGCGGCGCGGGCCGGAGCGAGTCCGCATGGGCTCTCCGGCGCGAACGTGGCGCGCGTGGTCAAGGCGCTGCTCCTGGCCGGCGCGACCAAGCAGGAGTTCTCCGCGTGGGCGCGAACCACGGCCCGGCCGCTCGATCTGCGCCACGGGGCGGGTGAGCTGAACGCGCTGCTTTCCTATCGCATCCTGGAGAGCGGCCGCGCCGCGCCCTCGGCCGGCGCGCTCGTGGCCGAGGCGGGCTGGGCGGCGACAGGTCTGGCGAACGGCGCGGCGCACACTTACTTTTTCGAGGTGCCGGCGGGCGCCGCGTCCGCGCCTTTTTCGGTCGCGCTCACCTGGCATCGCGTGGTGGTGGACGGCAACCTCGCGCCTTTCCTTTGGTCGCCGTCGGCCCAGCCCTTGGTGAATCTCGATCTCGCGCTGCACTCGGCGGCGGGCTTCGCGGTGGGCGCGCAACTGGACCTCAGCGCGAGCACGGTGGACAACGTGGAGCATATCTACCGCCCCTCGCTCGCGCCCGGCCGATACGCCCTCGTCGTCACGTCGCCGAGCGGCGCCGCGAGCACGGACTATGCGTTGGCCTGGCGCAGCACGCCGACGGTGAGGGTGGAGGCGCTCGTCGCCGGGGCGCGCGAGGAGGACGGCGCGCCGGGAGAATTCACGATCACGCGCGGCGGCTCCACGGCCACGCCTCTGCTCGTGCCGCTGGTGGTGGGCGGCAGCGCGGTAGCCGGAAACCACTACGCGGCCTTGCCCGCGAGCGTGTTGATCCCGGTCGGGGCGGCTTCGGTGACGTTGGCCGTCGTGCCTGCGGGCGACACGCTCGCGCAAGGCGACCGCACCGTGACGCTGGCGGTGGTGGGCGACTACTCGCTCGCCGCCGGCGCGCCCGCGAGCGCGACGGTCACGGTGCGGGACAAGCCCTACGACGCGTGGCGCTTCGCCGCCTTCGATGCGGCGCAATTGGCGAGCGCGGCGATCTCGGGCGATGCGGCCGATCCCGACGGCGACAGCGTGCCCAACCTGCTCGAATACGCGCTCGGAGGCGCGCCGCTGGCGACTGACCCGGCGACGATTTCGCCCGCGCCGGGCCTGGTGGAGGACACGCAAACGGGCGCGCGCCATCTGACGCTCAGCTACACGCGGCCGGGTGCTCGCACCGATTTGGTGTATGGGGTGGAGTGGAGCGACGATCCGACGGCGGCGTGGCAAAGCGGCGCGGGGGTGGTGGAGGAGACGGCCCGCGAGGCGACGGAAGGCGGCGGGGAACGGGTGACGGTGCGCGCGGTCGCCACGATGGCGGATGCGGCGCGGCAATTTGTGCGCCTGCGGGTCACGCGGCGGTGAAGGGGCGGTGAGGGGCGGGGGGGCGGCGCGCGCATCACGGCACGGGCACCCGGTCGCCACGCATGTGAGCGAAGGGGCAGCCTGTGCGTTCTGGCGAGACCATGGGAGGGACGCCCATGCCACTTTTAGGGAGCCCGCTGACGGCACTTCCGAATGCACCGACGGTGGGCTTTCGCAATTTGCTCGGCGAGGGCGGACGGGACCTAGGACCGGGGTTTTAGGGGGCGAGGGTGAGGCGGGGGAGCTCGACGGGGATGGGGACGTTT
>JBBRHC010000356.1:0-3641 GCA_038223295.1 Opitutales bacterium | reverse complement strand
CCCTGCGTTGGAAACTCACGCGCCCGCGCGCCGCGCTCACCCGGCTCATGCTGCGCCAGACGCTCGCCACCCTGCCCGAGACCGCCGCCCGCCCCACGCTCGTCCCGGCTTTTCACGCCCTGGCCCACCTCGACCCGTGAGCCCCACCCGCCGGAGTTTTCTGCGCCATTTCGCGCTCGCCCTCGGCGGGTGGGCTCTGCTGCCGTCGTCCCTCCTCCGCGCCGCCACCGAGCAACTGGTCCACCTGGTCAAACGCGGCGACACCCTCTCCGCCATCGCCGACCGCTACGGCGTATCCGTCGCCTCGATACGCACGTCGAACCGCATGGACTCCTCGGTTATCAAGATCGGCCAGCGCCTGGTCATCCCCGCCGCCACGCCGCCCGGCGATCCCTCCCCCGCCCGCCCCGCCCCGTCCGGCGCGCCCTCCGTGCTCGCGCCGGTGGTGGCTGTCACGCGCGGCCTGCAAATCCGCCCCGCCCGCTGGACCCACCTCGTCGTCCATCACAGCGGCGTCGAGGCCGGCAACGCCAAATCCTACGACGGCGCCCACCGTCGGCGCGGCATGGAGAACGGCCTCGCCTACCACTTCGTCATCGGCAACGGCAAGGACTCCGGCGACGGAATGATCGAGATCGGCTCCCGCTGGCCGAAGCAGCTCTACGGCGGCCACGTACGCTCCCAGGCCATGAACGAGTGCGGCATCGGCATCTGTCTGGTGGGTAACTTCGAGACCCGCCTGCCTGGAAAAAAACAACTCGCCTCGCTCTTCACCCTCCTCGATTGGCTGCGCGCCGACGGCTTGCCCGGCGCCACCGTCCCCAAGGTCACCGTTCACCGCTGGGTCGATGTCAACCACACCGTCTGCCCCGGCCGCCGCTTCCCCTACTCCGAGCTGAAGCGCCGCTACGGCGCGAAGCCCTAGCGTCCGCACGGCCGCCGGGTGGCGCGCCCTGACCCTGCCCGCGCGCCCAGGCCCGGTCCCCGTCCGGCCTCGCCGTCCCTGCCGTCGCCCGGCTGCCGATGCCCCCTACTGCCGCGTCACCCGGGCGGTGAAATGGGTCGAGTCGTAGCTGCTTTCCCCCGCTTCGTTCACCGTGAAGTCCACCCTGCTCCCGGCCGCGATCACCACGTTCTTCACCTCGTAGTCCTCCGCCTGATCCGGCGCCAGATAACGGCTATACACCACGCGCCCGTCCACCTGGATGGCCACGTTCACGCCGTCGCCGTGACTGCCGCGCGCCACCCGACCGCTCAAAGTCACCGTCGCCGCCACCGGGCTCGTCCAGCGTCGCACCGCCCAGCTCGAGCTCGGGTGCATCTGCTCCACCGAGATAAAGTGCCACTGCCCCAGAAGCCAGCAAACCGCGTTGCCGTCACTGTAGTCCCAGCGCATCGGGGTGAACCGCGTGGGATCGTAGACGCCCCCCGCATCGATCCAGGCCGAGCCATAAGACCACCCATAGCCACCCTGGGCGGCGCCATAGCCCGATACCGAATCGGCGAGCAGGCGGTTCGCCGAGTCCGCGACCGAGGTCACCGCGCCTTGCACGTATTGCGGGTTGCGGGTCAAAGTCAGGGTGACCACGCCATTCACCGGCCACACTTTGCGCGACTGGCCCATCATGTCCGTGACCAACAACGAGGAACTGGTCCGGATCGTGACCGAGACCGGCGTCGCCGCCCACATCACGTTGATGCGAGTCGAACCGCGATCAAAACGCAGCGCATACGTCGAGGAGGCCGTGCCCGGGAAACGCGATTGAAAGGTGCACCCGTAGAGCTGCCGGATCACGTTGGCGTAGGCCACGTAGACGGGATGCGGGGTAAAGGCCCCGGCCGGATCGTTTTCCGAGGCGATCAGGCCGCGATACGGAAAAGCATAATCGTCCGACCCCACGTAGAAATACATGCGCTCCACCCGCTGGCTCAGCATCAGCGGCACGATCTGCGCGAGGTAGGTCGCGGCCTCGCCCTGCTCCGCCTCGCTATTGACCTCGCGACTGAATTCCGAGGCCCAGATGGGTTTCTCCACCCCACCGTTGTGTCGCTTGATCAACGCGCGCAGCTCCGCGATCTCCACGTCGACCGCGTCCGGCACCGTGCGGTAGGGATGCACCGAGACCACGTCGAGAAACGGCATCGCGCCCTGCTCGAAGAGATCGCGCAAAAACCCGTGCGCGATGGGCACCGTGCCGCCCGCCACGACCTTCACGTCGGGGCGCACCGCCTTCACTCGGCCGAACGTCCGCTCGAGCATGCTCTTGTAGTACGCCGGCCGGGCAAGGGTCGCGGGACCGGTTATAAAGGTGTCCGCATTATACTCGTTCCACACCTCTACCGCCGCCACCTCGGGGTAATTCCGCACCACTTCCGCTCCATAGTTGGCGTAGCCCGTGCGGCCGGCGTCGCTGTGGGGCGCGGTGAACATGCCCGCCTCGTAATCGTAGTCCGGATGCGCCCAGTTAAGGGTCAGCAGGGGCCGCATTTTCACCGCCGCCGCCGCCGCCATGAACTCGGTGAAACGCGCCGGATATTGATAGGTCGAAGGTGCCGTCTCCGTCGCGCTCCAGTAATGTTCGTCCCGGAAATGCGCGATGCCGGCGCGCGCCAGCAGCCCATACACCGCCAGCGAGCCGCCCTGTGCCCCGTGGGTTTGTGCGCCAAAAGGCGAGCCGCCCATCGTCGCGACATCGATGGGTCTCAGCACCGCGAAGCGGGTTCGCTTCTCGTCCGACACCGCCCCGCCCTGCTTCTCCACCACCCTCAGGTCGAAATAGCCCAAACGACCCGCCGGGGGCAGGATGACGGCCGCGCCACCCACGGGCGTCACGCTGCCCTGACGCTGCACGATTCCGAAAAAATCCGTCACGGTCCACTCGATGCGATCACCCGTGCAAGTGACCGGCACGCGAACCGTTTCCGTATTAAAAAAGACATTCCCCGGCGTGGCATGGCCGAGGGTCAACGCCCCTTGCGCGACCGGCGTGAGAAGGACGCCGACCAAGAAGGTCATGGTCGAGCAGAGAAAAGTTGAGGACATTGTTGTAATAGGATAAAAATGCGGATTTTGCCCCGATTTCCTCCGGAAAAGGCATGGCGCAGCCGTAAACAGCTCTCGTGGAGAGGCGTTTCCTTTTGCGATGCCCTGGCCGACCTCATGCCTGAGCTCAGCCAGATACAGAATTTATCCGGTCTTTGTCATCGGGAATTGCACCATATCAGCTTAGGTAAAACTCCGATATAGGGTGTTCCTAGGGTATTGATATATTAATGCACCCTTGGTGTATGACCCTTCTTTCCGCTCCCCATAAAAATCCAAATTCGAGGCGCGTCATAGCCCCGCCGGCCGCGCAAATTCTTATCTTCTCGTGTTTACCGACTCAGGCACGCGTCCAGCGCCGCCGTCAGCCCCGCCTCATCGAGGCCGACGCCGATTAGCACCAGTTCCTGCCGTCGGTCTCCATGCGGCTCCGCCCAGTGCGCGATCACGCTCGCCGGGCGATCCTCCAGCCGGGCCCGCCCGGCCTCGATGCGCGCCGCCCACCACACGCTGAGCGTTTCCCACCGCACCACGCCGCCCGCCACCGAGACGAAACCCATCTCGTCCGGCGAACGCGTCGTCCAAAAAAATCCCTTCG
>JBBRHC010000355.1:0-3647 GCA_038223295.1 Opitutales bacterium | reverse complement strand
GGTGTGTTTGGCGAAGGTGGCCTCGATCTGGCCGGGGATGATGGCGCCGTCGTTGCCGTGGCCGAGGACGTCGGCGAGCACGGCTTTGACGTTCTCGGTCTGGGTGCGGCCTTGGGCGAAGAGACCGCCGCTCAGGGCTTCGGGGTGGATGACTTGGAAGAAGAACGCACAGGTGCCTTTCTCGCCCTCGGGCACGTTTTGCCAGCGGTTGCGGAGGGTGGGCAGCGAGCCGCCGATGAAGGCGCCGACGACCTCGTTCAGGAGGGAGAGGCCGTAGCCTTTGTGCGCGCCGAAGGGGAGGAGGGCGGCGACGTCGTCGGGGTTGGTGGTGGGCTGGCCGTTTTTGTCCACGGCGGCCATCGGGGGGAGTGGTTTGCCCTCGCGTTTGAGTTGCTGGACGCGGCCCATGGCGATGACGGAGGTGGCCCAGTCGATCACGAGGGGGAAGCCGATGGCGTCGGTGGTGGGGAAGCCCCAGGAGTGGGGGTTGGTGCCGAGGGTGGGGAATTTGCCGCCGAAGGGGACGACCTCGGCGAGGGCGGCGGTGCAGTTGGTGTAGGCGATGTAGCCGCGCTTGGCGGCGTCCATGACGTAGCCGGCGCCCCAGAGGTAGTGAAAGGCGTTGTCCACCGAGACGGTGCCGACGCCGTAGATGTCGGCGAGGCGGATGGCCTCGTCGATGGCGCGGCAGGCGGTGGCCTGGCCGAGCTTTTTGTTGGCGTTCCAGATCTTGGCGGAGGGGAAGCGGGAGGGGCGCTCCTCGATCTGCGCGCCGGGGACGCAGCCCTTCGAGCCGGAGCCGAAGAGGTGGTCGAGGTGGAGGGCCTTGAGGCCGTTGTGGGTGCGGATGCCGTGGCGCGAGGCCTCGGCGCAGAAGCGGGCGCCCTCGGCGGCCTCGTCGGCGTGGTATCCACGATGTTGATACGCGGCGGCGACGAGGGAGTTGTGGGCGGATTCGGGGACGACGAGGTAGGTGTCGGGCATGGGATCGGAGAGGAGTTGGAAGCTGGAAGTCAGGAGCCAGAAGTTCAGACGGCGCGGGCGACGGGGTCGCGGCCGGCGAGGAAGCGGGTGAGGTTTTCGACGGCGCAGGAGGCTTGGCGCTGCACGCTTTCGTGGGTGCGGCTGCCGATGTGGGGGGTGAGGATGACGCCGGGGAGGCCGAGGAGCGGGTGGTCGGGGGGCGGGGGCTCCTGGTCGAGCACGTCGGCGGCGTAGCGGAGGTGGCCGGCCTTGAGCGCGGCGACGAGGGCGGCGAGGTCGAGGAGTTCGCCGCGGCCGGTGTTGACGATGACGGCGCCGGGGCGGAGCAGGGCGAGGCGGCGGGCGTCGAGCAAACCCCTGGTCTCGGCGGTGAGTTTGGTGTGGAGGGAGACGAAGTCGGCGGCGCGAAGGGCGTCGTCGAGGGTGTCGGCGCGTTCCAGGCCGTGCCAGCGGGCGAAGTCATCGTCCCAGTGGTGGGCGAACACGACGACGCGCAAACCGAAGGCGCGGGCGCGGAGGGCGACCTCTTTCGCGATGCGGCCGAGGCCGATGAGGGCGAGGGTTTTGCCACAGACCTCGTTGCCGGTGATGCGGGTCCAGCGGCCGGCGGCGACGTGGTTGGCCTCGACGACGAGGTTGCGGACGGTGGCAAGGAGGAGGGCGAAGGTGTGCTCGGCGACGGTGGTGTGGTTGACGCCGGGGGTGAAGAGGACGGGGAGGGCGAGGTCCTTGGCGGCGGCGAGGTCGATCTTGTCGAGGCCGATGCCGTATTTGCTGATGACCTTCAGGCGGGGGAGGGATTTTTGCATGACGGCGCGGGTCATGGCGTCGTCGCCGCAGAGGTAGGCGTCGAACTGGCCGGCGAGCTCGAGCATGCGGGACTCGGGGAGCGGGCCGCGCTCGCGGGCGATCTCAAACCCGGCGGCGGCGAGCATCCCGTGATGGATGCCGGGCGTGTCTTGGAAAGACGTGGTGGTGAGCAGGACGCGGGGGGCGGACATGGGAGAAAGTTTTAGTCTGAAAGATGAAGTTTAGGGGGAAGGGGGACGCTGTGCTTGGCGGGCCTGGGAGACGAGTGGCGAGGGTGTGAGAAGGTTTGCAGGCGGGTTGGCGGTTGCGCGCGGGCGGCGCATGGGCGAAGGAAGGTGTTTTTTATCCATGTCGCCAACGAAGGATGTTCTCGCCGCCGCCACCGAAATTCTGCGCCGCAAACTCGGCGCGAAGGTCGTTTTCACCGACGCCGCCGCGCTCGAGGCGGCGTCGTATGATTCGAGCCGTATCGCGGTGCGGCCGGCGGCGGTGGCGCGGCCGGCCAAACGCGAGCAAATCGGCGTGGTGCTGAAGCTGGCCAATGAACACGGCATCCCGGTGACGCCGCGCGGACGGGGCACGACGTTGACGGGCTCGGCGGTGCCGCTGCATGGCGGGTGGGTGCTGGATCTGCTCGGGCTGGACAAAATCGTCATCGATGCGGAGGCGGGGCTGGCCCACGTGCAGGCCGGAGCGAAAGTCGGCGATGTGCAACGGGCGGCGGCGGCGGCTGGCTGGTTTTATCCGCCCGATCCGTCGTCGAAGGAATACTCCACCATCGGCGGCAACGTGGCTTGCAACGCGGGCGGCATGCACGGCGGCAAGTATGGGGTGACGCGCGATTTCGTGGTGGCGCTCAAGGGCTACCTGCCTACGGGCGAGTTTGTGGAGTGGGGCACGGCGACGCGGAAATTCGCGGCGGGTTTTAATCTGCGAGACCTGTGGATCGGCAGCGAGGGCATGCTGGGCGTGGTGACGGACGCGGTGCTGAGGCTCATCCCGGCGCCGGCGGCGCGGTGGACGCTGCTCACGAGTTTCGTGGACGAGGTGTCGGCGTTTCGCGCGGCGCGGGCGCTGTTCGCGGCGCGGGTGCAGCCGGCGATTTGTGAGTTTCTGGACCGGGCGTCGGTGACTTGCGCGGAGCGTGCGATGCAGACGACGATCTTTCCCGGGCAGCCGGGGCGGCCGGTGATTTTGCTGGAGCTGGCGGGCTCGGAGGCGGAGGTGGCGGACGCGAAGGGGGCGGTGCTGGCGTGGGCGGCGGCGCACGCGGCGGGGCATCGGGTGGCGGGCAACCGCGAGGAGGCGGAGGCGTTGTGGGCGGTGCGGCGCAAGTGCTCGGGCGCGATGTTCCAGATGGGGGACGCGAAGCTGAACGAGGACATCACGGTGCCGCTCGGGGCGTATGAGGCGTTCGCCGTATGGCTGGAGCAACTACGCGCTAAGTCGGGGCTGGCGATCCCGACTTTCGGGCATCTGGCGGACGGGAATCTGCATGTGAACATCATGTATCACAAAGCGGTGCCGGCGGAGGTGCGCGCGGCGGAGAAGGCGGTGCTGGCGCTGATGAAAAAAGTGGTCGCGCTGGGCGGCGCTATCTCGGGCGAGCATGGCATCGGGCTGGCGAAGACGCCCTTCCTGCGGCTCCAGCATTCGGAGGCGGAGATCGGGGCGATGCAGGCGGTGAAGCGCGCGCTGGACCCGAAGGGGATTCTTAACCCGGGGAAGATGTTCGAGGTTTACGAGGTGTGGAAACAGCCGCGCGTGACGGTGGCGTTTCCGTGGGATCACAAGTGAGCGGAAAACCGCGGGGGCGGTTCGCGGGCTATGGTTGGTCGCGGTAGGGCGCTATA
>JBBRHC010000354.1:0-3661 GCA_038223295.1 Opitutales bacterium | reverse complement strand
GGCGGCCGGCGCCGGCGTTGCGGCGGGCGCGCAGCCTGGCGCGGACTGCGCGTCGGGAACAGTAACCGCGGTTGGCGTGGTGTGGGTCTTGGCGGGGGGCGGACTTGCGGGTGGGCTGGGTGGGGGTGGCTGCAGCGGCGGGCGGAGGATCGGGAGCGGGTTGGAAAAAGACACGAAAAGATATAAAAAAGAGCCGACGGGAGGGCCGGGACTAAGTGCTTTCGGGCTGTACGGACGCGACATCCGTGGCGTATCGATCAAGTCGCTGCCCCGGTGGATCGGATTCGTGTTTTAGGATAACATTCAATTTCGGAAACCGGCTTGAGAAAACTTACGGTGAAATTACGGAGTCTATTGCCATCGACTGGCCCATCGAATACTTGTAATCGTCACAATAGGCAGTTTACCCTATACCCCTATTTTACATCTCATGGCATCGGATTCACAAGCTCGGCAGCGGCTTTCCTCGACATCCCCGGATTTCGGGGCGGGTCGCGGAGCGGCCGAGCGGTTTCCGTTTGTCGTTTTGCAGGGCGGGGAAGAAAAGGGGCCGGTAAACCCGATTTTTCAGGCTTATGTAAGACGCGAGGTGCCGGCGGGCTGGTCGGCGCGGCAGGCGCTGGTGGCGGCGTTGGCCGAACGCGACGAGGAGGTGTCGGGAAAGTCGTCGGCTAAGTCCCCGTCGGCCAAGGCGGATTATTCCAGTTACGGTGTCACGGCGCCTACGTTTCCCGTCCGTGGCGATCAGGCGCGGGTGGTGAAACCGGTGCGAGCGGCGCAGGCACCGGAGCCGAGGGTCGAGGTGGAAACCAGCCCGGCGCGGTCGGTTGAGCGCCCGTCGCCACTGCTTAAGCGCAGCGTACCTGCCTTGGCGCCGGACCCCTTGGGCGCGCCGGCCGGGGGGGAAGGCGCGGGGCGGGGCGGTGTACCGGTCGGCGGCACGGCCACTATTTCCGACGCCGTGAGGCTGGAGCCGAGCGGCGCGGCGCCGGGAACGGTGAAGCTGAAGTTGATGACGCGTCGCGACGCGGGCACCCAGCCGCCGATGCCCTTCGCACCGGCGTCGCTCGCGCCGCCTCAGGTGCGAGCGAGTGTTACCCTGCCTCCTGCGAACTGGGCGCCGCCCGCGCCGCAAACCCCGCGCGCGCAGGCTCCGGCGAACACCGGGTTGGCCATGGATGGCATCGCATCCCCCTTGATGCCGATAGGCGGCTTGGTGGCGGCGCCCGGCGGCGATATGACGGCGCCGGTCGCGCCGATGCCGGGAGCGCGTTTTACGTCGGCGCCATTTGTGCCGGCGGGGGCAGGCTCGGGCTTGGCGGGGCGCACGCAGCCGTCTTTTCCAGTCGGGCGTGTGGGCCCGGTGACCGCGCGGCGGGAAAGCGGGACGGGCGGGGGGCGTGTAGCGATGGCGGCGGGCTTGCTGGTGTTGCTCGCGGTGGTCGTCTATGGGTGGACGCAGCGCGAATCCTTGCTCGCGCGGATGACCGGCGTGGTGGCGAGCGCGATCCCGGCGGGGCCAGTCGCGCCGGCGGCCGGGGGGCCCGTGGCAGGGGCGAGCGAGCCCGTCGCGGCGGTGACTCCGCAGGAACCGACGCGCGGCGTGGCTGCGGCGACGAACGTGGCGGCGCGACCGGCGCCCACCGCAGAGTTCCGGGGCATCGTGGAGCGGTTCAAGATCACCGGGGTGGTGCAGGGCGCGCCGGTACGGGCAATCATCGACGGACGTCTGGTGAAGACGGGCGACCTGGTGGACGCGAAGCGCGATATACGGCTGGTGGGACAGGATGTCGCGGCGCGGCGATTGATTTTCGAGGACAGGAACACCGCGCAAACCAGCGCGCGGTATTGAACCGGTATCGAGGAAACGGATACGACGGCCCGGAGGGAGGGCGGGCGAACGGACCGCCGGCGGGGGAACGGCGGGGGCGGCGCGGCGTTCAAGCCCGCGCCTTTGGGAAAAACCGCCCGGCTTTTAGCGGCCGAGGCCGAAGAGGCGCTGGAAGAAGCCCCGCTTGGGCGGCGGGGGCGTGGCGGGGGCGGTCGGCGTTATCGGCGCGGCGGCCGGGGCCGACTCCGGTGCGGGCTCCTCGGCGCGGGCGGCGGATTTCACGTAAAGGCGCAGCATCGAGGCGACGATGGGCTCGATGCCGGGGTCGTCGAGGGGGGCGACGAGGCGGGCGAGCGGCGTGCCATCCGCGTGGCGAAGGTCCATGTCTCTGACTTGGGCGGAGAAGTGGGCGGCGAGTTGTTCGCCGCGGGCGTGATCCTGGGGGCTGAGGTATTCGGCGACGCGGGCGACGCGGCGGCCTTGCTCGGAGGTGAGATCGCGGGCGATGAGGGCGAGGCCCTCGAGGAGGTGGAGGCCACCGGTCTTGGGCCGGTAGGGGAGGAATCGGGCGATGGTGGACTCATCGACGTGGCTGAAGGCGTTGAGCAAGTCGCGGAATTCGCCTCCGACGATGACGGAGCGGGAGATGCTGCGGGAGAAGGCGAGGAAGTCGGCGATGACGACGAGGTTTTCGCGTTGGCAGAACTCGACCGTGCCGGGGCTGAAATGGCAGAGGGCGATGGGGAAATCGGCGGGGATGCCGAGGCGTTCGAGGTTGCGCGGCACGGGGTCTTGGGAGGCTTCGGCTTTGCCGGAGATCTCGACCATTTCGCCAAAGGACTCGTCAAAGGCGAGGGTGCCGCGGAGGATGGTGGCCAGGGTATCCAGCACGGCGGGCGCCTGGGCGCGGGTCTGCAGGCGGGCGAGAACCTGGGCGTGGTCGAGGCCGAGGTAGACGGCTGGATTTTCGTCGGGGGCCCGGATGGGCCAGACGCAGCCGTCGATGTTTTCGGCGAGGGCGGCGAGGGAGGTGTCCCGCATCAGCGAGTTCTGGAAGGCGGCGCGGAGCTGGTCCCACTCGTCGGGGGTGAGGCGGGGGCTGGGCGCGGGGGAGGCGGGCTTCGGGGTCACGTTTGTTGGGCGAGGGTATGCTGGAGCAGTTCGCGGGTCATGGAGCGGTAGTCACGCACAATACCGTCTGAATCGGCGGTGGAGTCGACGGAGATGAGCGGGACGGGGAGGCCGAGCGTCACGGCGCGGCGCACGACGGTGGCGTCGCGTATCTGCGAGGTGAAGATCTTGGCGCCGCGGGCGACGCGGCGGGCGCTCTTGAACTGGTTGAGGCGGAGTTGCATGCGCATCTTCGGGACTTCGACGTCGGTGTTGCTTTTGACGGCGTTGAAAAGGATGCCCTGGACCTCGGCGGCGGGGCCGAGGGCGTGGCGTCGGAAACCGGCGGCCATGTCGTGGAAGGAGGCGAGTTTCTCGACGAGGAGGGTGAAGCCGATGAGGGAGAGCGCGTCGGGGTTGGACGGGACGTAGATATCGGTGGCGGAGAAAACGCCGCACTGGGAAGCGCGGAGGACGTTGGGCGGGCAGTCGAAGAGGATGAAGTCGTACTCGGCCTCGACCTCGGCGAGTTCTTCTCGGAAGAGGACGTAGGCGGGCCGGCTCGGGTCGCCGTTGAAGTCGGCCTCGAGGTCCACGAGGTTGAAACTGGTGGGTAGGAGATCGAGGCCGGGGAGGACTTTCTGGCCTTCACGGTCCTCGACGACGTCGCGAATGATGAGCTCGGCGAGGGTGGGCGGGTTGCGGGGTAAGCACGAGGCA
>JBBRHC010000353.1:0-3679 GCA_038223295.1 Opitutales bacterium | reverse complement strand
GGATTGGCGGAGACGATCTCGATCAGGAGCAGCGCGTCGGTGCCGCCGGCCTCGGTGGTGGTGACGGGCACGAAATCCTGGTCGAGCAGGGTGAAGAGGAAGAGGTCGGAGACGAGGCCGCTATCCACCTGGGTGGTGAGAAACACGTCGAAGCCGAGCGAGGAGCCGGCGGTGAAGGTTTGGTAGAACTCGTTGAACGCGGTGGAATCGGTCAGTGAAACGGTGCCGGCGAGGCTGCCGGTCGCACCGCCGAGGAGGATGGGGCTACCGGAAACGGAGCCGCCGGCGCCGAAGCTGAAGTTGCCGATGGTGGCGGTGTTGTTGGCCAGGGTGTCGCCGCTGTTGAACTGGAAATCCACGGAGAAGGGGCCGACGGGGCTGCCGATGAGCGCGCTGGTGTCCACGGTGACGCGGAAGGCGAGGTCGGCGCCGGCGGCCGAGGCGAGCAGGGCGGTGGCGCTGAGGCCAACGAAAGAGAGGGAGCGGAGGAGGTTCATGGGAGATGGGAGATGGATGATGGGAGACGTGAGATGGATGATGGATGATGTGAGATGTGAGATGAGGGATGGCAGATGGATGATGGTGGACGGGGGGATTACGGGGTGGCGGGGCCGGCGACGCGGGTCACGTAGGTGATGGCGGCGCGGGTGGGGTTGGTGAACTGGAGGGTGAGGTTGACGCTCGCGCCGGGGGCGAGGGTGCCGCCGGGGAGGGGCACGGCGAGGTAGGGGCTGCCGAGCGGGGCGGTGTTGGCGGTGGCGCCGGCGGCGCCGAAGAGCGTGGCGTTGGTGCTCAGGCCATCGAGGATCAGATACAGGGGCGCGGTGCTGGCGACCAAGGCGGTGTTCTTGAGCGTGAGAGTCTGCACGAAACGCTGGGTGGCGCGCTGGAACACGAGGCCACCGCGGGTGAGGTTGATGCTATCGGTGGCGAAGACGGGGCCGGTGGATTTCAACGTGAGCGCGATGCCGTCGACCAAGGGTGAAGGGGTGACGCCGAGCAGGCGGCAAAGCGTGGGGGCGATGTCGATGTTGCGGGTGGAGGCGAAGGTGCCCTGGGAGATGTCGGGGCCGGCGGCGTAGAAGATGGCGCTCATCTCGGGGTGCAGCGGATCGTAGCCGTGGGCGCCGTAGAAGTTGGGCTGGGTGAGGACGGCGGTGGCGTTCACGGCCTCGCCGGTGCGGTTGACGATGGGGTTCTGCGCGCCGTCGAAATTGTAGCCGAGGTTCAGAAGGGCGTAGACGTCGCCGGAGTCCTGGCCGATGAAGGGCGAGGTCCCGAGGCCGAAGCTGGCGTCGGCGTCGGAGGCGGGCAGGGGACGGGTGTAGATTTTGTCAAAGAGGGGCGCGCTGCCGCCGGTCTGGGTGAAGGCGGGGTTGGCATCGAGGGCGGCCTGGAGCGTGGCGACGACCTGGGCCTGGAGGGTGCGGTAGCGGTCGGGGGCGACCGGGGTGCCGACGCCGGGTTTTTCGCGGCCGGTGAGGTTGATGTAGATGTTGACGGCGGGGCCGGAGGTGACGGCGCGGACCTCGTTGGTGTTGAAGCCGGCGTTGGCGAGGATGCGGTTCATGTTCACCGCGCTATGGAAGGGCGCGAAACCGTGGTCGGAGACGATGAAGATGTTGCTCACGGGGCGACCGGCGGCGTCCACGCCCCCGGCGGCCTGGATGATCTGCTCGACGGCGGCGTCGGCGGCGCGGTAGGCGTCCTTACGGTATTGGGTGTAGCGGGCGATCTTGGCGGCGTCCTGGCCGCCGAAGGTGGTCGCGTTATTGGTAAACTCGGTGGGCTGGCGCGGGTCGGTGAGCAGGAACTGGTGGAAGGAGCCGTCGGGCTGCTCGAGGTAGGTCATCACGAGGTCGGCGTCGGGCAGGCGCTGGATGCCGCGGATGGCGACCCGGGCCTGGTAAGTGGTGAACTCTCTGACCAACTCCATGTAGACCTGCTCAAGCTCGATGTCGGGGAAGGTGGCGAAGGTGGAGGGCGTGGCGTCGAGGCGCTCGACGATGCGGAAATCGGGCTGGGGCTGCCAGAAGCCGACGGTGTTGTTGATGTCGTCCACGTCGGCGAGTACGGCGGCGTTGCGCGGGATGAAGGTCGTGGTGGTGCGCGCGAGGCGGACGGTGGAGAGATCGGGGGCGAGCTGGGTGACGAAGTAGCGCGTGCCGGCTTTGTTGGTATGGCCTTCGAGGTAGAAGGGGGAGGAGATCTTAGTGGCGGGCCGGATGTAGGCCGGGCCGGTGGAGGGCAGGGCGAAGGGACCGGCGGTGATGCCTTGGGCCTGGTTGAAGAGGACGATGGTGTCGTAGTTGGCGACGGCATCGTCGGTGCTGTCGTAGGCGGCGGCGTTGATGGTGTAGCTCTGGCCGCCGGCGTTGAAGGTCTCGAGGGTGGCCTGGCGCACGGTGCTGAAGGAGGGGCGGCCGACGGCGACGAGGGCATCGGTGGTGGCCTGGGACGCGGCGGCAAAGTTGGCGGCATTGAGCGTGAAACCCTTTTGGAAGGGGGCGGCGGAGGCGCCGAAGGGCACGGTGACATCCACGGTGCGCTCGGCGGCGGGTTGCACTACGGGCGAGGCGTGGCTGGGGACGAGTACGTTGACGCCGTCGGCGCCGGGGAAGGTGGCGGCGACCACGGTCTTGCCGGCGGCGCGCAGGGCGATCCAGAGCGGCTCGGCGGTGACCTGGGTGGCCTCGGCGGGCGGGTTACCGGGGATGTAGCCGCCGATGGGTGCGCCGAAGCCGCTGACGTTCACGCCAAAAGCGCTGGAAACGAGGTGGTAGCTGTTGGCGACGACGTCGTTCTTGGCGGCGATGGAGCCGGTGGCGATGGCGACGTGGCTGGCGGCGGTGAGGGAGGGGGAGATGACGAAATTCTGTTTGGAGTTAAGACCGAGGGCCTTGACGCGTCCGATGCCGGTGGCGGGGTTGAGGGTGCCGTCCGCGAGGTAGGCGTCCACGAAGCGGGGCGAGGCGCCGTCGAGGGAAATGAGCACGGCCTTGGGGGCGGCGGCGGCGGGGGTAAAGCCGATGGCGGGCGCGAGGAGGGCCGCGAGGACGGACAGGGGGAGTCGGGTGAGGGTGTGCATGGCGGATGGGTTTGGGAGGTGCGAAGATCCGCGCCGCTGCGGCGCGAAACTTATGTGCCAAGGATGGCACGAACGTTCTCCAATTCGGCGGCGATAGGGTTAAGCCGGCATGACGTTTGGGCGACCGTTTCGCGGCGGTCGGGACGAGGCGTATAAGGGTGCCCCTGATGCACGTGGGGACTTGTGGAAAAGTGCGGAATATTTTGAGTTTTTTTTGCAAATGTATACGGGAAAAGGCTTTTCGATGGCTGAACGCTCGGTGGGGTTTTCACTCGCGAGATTGGATGCGCATCGTGTCGCCATTATTTGGATACGTTTTTCCGCGTCGCCGCCGCTTGGCCGGAGACGGCGCGCGGGCGCCATTTTTCGCCGCTCCCCAAGCTTTATCCTAAATCCCGCAGTTGAGCCTTACGGAGCGTTTTTGGGAGCCAGTCATCGGGGTTGAGGGGATTGAGCCAGCACAGATAGCGTTCAAAGGTTTGTTGCGGGTCCAACTGCGGCGCGATTGAGGCGAGCCAGCGCTCGAGCCTTTGGTAAGAGAGGCTTATCGCAGCCCACCATTTTTTCCCCACGCTTAGTTTGAGGGTTTTT
>JBBRHC010000352.1:0-3684 GCA_038223295.1 Opitutales bacterium | reverse complement strand
CCGCGGCCGCATCGCTGCTCCTCGCCAGCTCTGCGCTCGTCCGCGCCACGCTTTACCCCTACCTCATGGCCTTTCAGATGGTGCCCGTCATCATCATCGCCCCGATCCTCATTCTTTGGGTAGGCGCGGGGCCGCCGAGCGTGGTCATCGTGACTTTTCTCATTTCATTTTTCCCGCTGGTGGTGAACACCACCCAGGGTCTGCTCTCCGTGGATCGCGCCCAGGTGGATCTCTTCCGCATGGGCCGCGCCGCGAAATGGCAGGAACTTTTCCTGCTCCGCGCGCCGGCCGCCCTGCCCTATTTTTTCACCGGCCTGCGCATCTCCGCCATCCTCGCGCCGATCGGCGCGCTCACCGCCGATTACCTCGTCGGCAGCACGACGGGCGGACGCTCCGGGCTCGGCATCACCGCGCTTATCTTCAGCTCGCGCAACGAGATACCCGGCCTCTACGCCACCGCCCTGGTGGGCTGCGCGCTGGGCTACGCGCTCGTCTCCGCCGTCTCCGGCCTCGCCTGGCTCGTGCTGCACGCGTGGCACGATAGCTACTCCTTTTCCGAAAAATGAACTCCCTCCGCTACTCCGCCCCACTCCTCGCCGCCTGCGCCCTCCTGCTGTCCGCCTGCGCGAAAAAAGACGCCGCGCCCGCCTCCGTCCCCGCCGACGCCGCGCCCGCGCTCACTAAAGTCACCGTGCAGCTCGACTGGTATCCCGAGCCCGAGCACGGCGGCCTGTTTCAAGCCCAGGCGCGCGGCTGGTTTCGCGAGGCCGGCCTCGATGTCACTCTCGTGCCCGGCGGCCCCAACGCGCTCGTCAACCAGCGCATCGCCACCGGCCAGGCCGACCTCGGCCAGGGCGAAAGCGTCACCACCCTGCTCGACGTTCATAAGGGCCTGCCGCTCCTCCAGGTCGCCGCCGTCTTTCAAAACGATCCCTCCGTTTTCCTGCTCCACGCGGAGAATCCGGCGCGGGATTTCAAAGACCTCGACGGGCGCAAAATCATGGCCCGCCCCGGCTGGATTTTCCTGGATTACCTGCGTCGGAAATACGCCATCGATTTCACCGTCATCCCGTTCAACTTCTCCGTCTCCAACTTCATCGCGGACAAAGACTTCATCCAGCAGGGCTACTACATCGCGGAGCCCTTTTTCATCACCCAGGGCGGCGCGTCCGCCCCGCGCTATCTCTACGCTTGGGATGCCGGTTACGATTCCTATGGCGCACTCATCGCGAACAAGGATTGGGCGCAAAAAAACCCCGACGCCCTGCGCGCTTTCCTCGCCGCTTACATTCGCGGCTGGCGCGACTACATCGAAGGCGATCCCACCCCCGCCCATCAAGCCATGAAGCAGGCCAACGACAAAAACACCGACGCCTTCCTCACCTTCTCGCGCGACATGATCGTGAAGGAAAAACTCGTCATCGGCCGCGACGCCGCCGACTCCTCCCGCATCGGCCGCCTCGACCCCGCGCGCTACGCCGCCCAATTAAAAATCGTCGAAGACCTCAAGCTCCTGCCCGCCGGCGCGCTCAAGGTTTCCGATGTCATGAGCACCGAGTATCTGCCCCCATAAGGTCCGCCCGCCCACGCCTCACCCGGTTCCGAGCCTGCCATTTCTTTCGCGGCCCTTCGTGTCCTTCGCGGTTCATAAAAATATCCCCTGTCGCGGCCTTGTGCTCACGCTCGACGCCACCCCGCGCCTGATGGGCATCGTCAACGTCACCGACGATTCGTTTTTTGACGGCGGAGCGCATTTCGATCCGGGGCAGGCGCTCGCCCACGCGCGCCGGCTCGTCGCCGAGGGCGCGGACCTGCTCGACATCGGCGGTCAATCCACCCGCCCCGGCTATATCGAGATCGATCATGCCACCGAGATCGCGCGCACCGCGCCGGTTCTCCGCGCCCTCGCCGAGGAGTTTCCCGCTCTGCCGCTCTCCATCGACACTTATCAGCCGCTGGTCGCCGCCGCCGCGCTCGAAGCCGGCGCCCACCTCCTCAACGACATCCACGGCCTGCAAGGCCCCGGCGGCCTCGCTCTCGCCCGCCTCGCCGCCGATTCCGGCGCGGCCCTGGTCGTCATGCACCACGACCCCGCCTTGCGCGTGCTCGCGCCGGAGGTCGACCCCCTCCCACACGTCTTGGCCTGGCTGCGCCGCAGCGTCGGGATCGCCCTCGCCGCCGGCGTGGCCAGGGAGTGCCTCATCCTCGATCCTGGCATTGGCTTCGGCAAAACTCAGGCGCAAAACCTCGCGCTGCTCGCCCGCCTCGGCGAGCTCCACGCCCTGGGGCACCCCGTGCTGCTGGGCGCCTCGCGCAAAAGCATCATCCGCCACGTCCTGCCGGAACTCGTCGCGCCCGGCGACCGCCTCGAGGCCACGCTCGCCATCACCGCGCTCGCGGTGCGCCAAGGCGTGCGACTCCACCGCGTCCACGACGTGTTGGCCAACCGCCACGCCTCGCATATGGCTGCCGCGCTCACCCTCGCGGCCCCACCCGGCCATTCCCGACCACCCGAGACCCTTCCCGATTAGCCCGGGCCTTGGGAAACTATTTTGCGCGCCACGGGAAACGGCGTCGGCCCGACCAGCGGAGCCATCGGGCGCGAGGCGAAGACCGTGCCGGGCGCGATGGGGCTGCCACGCAAAAACTCCGTCGCAGCCAGCATCTTGCCACCCGGTTTTTGCAAACGTCGCACCCGGAGCAAACCCGCGCCCGTGCCGACGAGCAGCCCGTCGGCATCCGCTCCCACGACTTCGCCCGGCGCGCCCGCGGGCTCCGCCCGCGACTCCGGCCCCGGCCCCGCCTCCGATGTCGGCAACGCGTCCGCCAGACCAAATTTTAGCGGCTGACCGCCCCACTCCACCTGCGCCGCCGGCCACGGGTTGAGCCCGTTGATGCGCGCCGCGAGCGCGGTCGCCGACGTCGCGAAATCCAGCGCGGCGTCGTCCTTCGTAAGCTTGCGGCAGAAGCTCGCCTCGCCGTGGGCCTGCTCGGTGAAAACCAGCCCGCCCGCGAGCAGCCCCGGCAGCGCGCGGGCCAGCAAGGGCGCGCAAGCGGCGGCGAGTTTGCGCTCGATTTCCCCCGCAGTATCCAAGCGCTCGATACCCACCGCCTCGCGATCCGCGACCGGGCCGGCGTCGAGCTGGCGCACGATGCGCATGAGCGACACGCCCGTCTCGGCCCCGCCGCAGGCAACCGAAGTCTGGATGGGCGACGCGCCGCGATAGCGGGGCAGCAGCGAAGCATGAAAATTCAGGGTGCCCAGGGGCGGGACGCCGATGAAGTCGTCGCGCAGGATGTGCCCGTAGGCCATGACCAGCGCGAGGGCGGGCGCTGACTCGGCGTAGACGGCGCGCACCTCGGGGGTGAGCTTCTCCGGCTGATGCACGGGCAAACCCCGCGCGAGCGCCCACTGCTTGATCGCGTTGGCCTGGATTTTTTGCCCCCGCCCCACCGGCCGGTCGGGCTGGGTGTAGATCGCGATCAGATCGACCTGCGCCGCGCCCTCGGGCCCGACCAGCCAATCGAGCAGCGGCAGGGCGATGGCGTCGGAGCCGAGAAAAACGGTGCGAGGACGGGACATGGTTCGGGAGCTGTAGGGGGGGGGGGCGCCCCCCCCCCCCGGGGGGGGGGGGGGGCAAAGAGGGGCCGCGGGGGGGGGCGGCCCCCCCCCACCACAGGTGA
>JBBRHC010000351.1:0-3686 GCA_038223295.1 Opitutales bacterium | reverse complement strand
TTAAGATGTCAGCTCGGCGAGGACGGCCTCGATGGGGCGGAGGCGGTCGGCGGGGAAGAGTTTGTTGATGCGGGTGATCACGGCCTGGATGAGGCCGTCGGGGCAGGAGGCGCCGCCAGTGATGAGGATGCGGCGCGGGCGGGCGAAGGTCTCGCCGGGCCAGAGCGGGCGCAGCTCGGTGTGGCCGCCGCCGGAGTCGGGGCCGTGGGCGGGGAAAACGTAGTGCGAAACCTCGTCGAGGGAGCGGATATCGGCCTCGCTCTGGATGAAAAACGCGAAGCGGCCGAGGCGCTCCTCGCAGACGCGGTGGAGCTGGTAGGTGTTGGAGGAGTTTTTACCGCCGATGACGAAGGCGGCGTCGAGGGGCTCGGCGAGGGCGCGGCCGAGGGCGTCCTGGTTGACCTGGGTGGCGTAGCAGAGCGTATCCGTGCGACCATGGCCGCCGACGCGTTCGGGCTGGCCGGGGACGTCGGGGCCGCAGGCGGCGGAATAGGCGGCGCGGAGATGGGCGATGATCTCGCGGGTCTCGTTGACGAGCAGGGTGGTTTGGTTGACCACGGCGACGCGCTCGAAGTCGCGGGCCACGGAAAAGTCGTCGGTGTGGCGACCGGTGAAGGCCTCCTCGAAGCGAGTCTGGGCGGCGGGGGTGTGGCGGAGGGGGAGGAGGTCGGCGAGGAGGCGGGTCTCGGCGAGGTTGCGCACGATGACGGCGGGGGCGTGGCGGCGGGTGTTGTCGAAGGTGGCCTTGGTCTCCTCGTGTTCGTGTTTGCCGTGGATGACGACGGTGTATCCGTCGCGGCCATACGCGCGGGCGGCTTTCCAGACTTTTTCGACGAGCATGCAGGTGGCGTCGTAGGCGCAGACGGCGAGGCCGCGGCGGATAAGGCGGCGCTTGTCGTGGTCGGTGGCGCCGAAGGCGGGGATGATGACGATGTCGGCGGGGGTGAGGGTATCCCAACGGGCGGGGTCGTCGGGGGTGGCGGGCGAGGCGGCGGTGATCTTGCGGCCGGCGACGGTGAAGGGGACGCCTTTGTCGGATTGAAGGTAGCGGAGGCCGCGGCGGAGGAGGTCGTCGTTGACGAAGGGGTTGTGAATCAGCTCGGAGAGCATGAAGACGCGGCGGCCGGGGTTTTCGGCGAGGGTTTCGTAGGCGCGCTCGATGGCGTTTTTCACGCCCAGGCAGAAGCCGAAGTGGCTGGGGAGGAGGTAGCGCACGGGGCCGAAATCGAGGGGCACGGGGGCGGTGGCGGAGCGCTCGTGGCGGCGGGCGAGGGCCTTGATGGCGGCGCAGAGGGTGGACTGGTAGAGGGCGCGGGAGGCGGGATCCTGGGCGTAGACGGCGGTGTTGCGCTCCTGGGCGGGGCGAAATTTGTAGATGAAATCGTTTTCGCCGAGGTGGAGGTAGGGCAGCTCGATGACATGGGGATCGAGGGCGGCGAGCAGGGCGGCCAGGAGTGGCGTGTTCGCGGCGGGCGAGGCGGCGAGTTGATCGAGGGAGTAGAAGACGACGCCGGTGTCGGTGGGCGCGGCGGAGGCGGACGGGGCGGAGGCGGAGGCGTTGGCCAGGGTGGCGAGGACGACGCGTCGGGGCGGCGTGGCGGAGGGCGCGTCGGGCGGGGTGAACTCGAAGTGGATGGAGGACGGCGTGGCGCCGGGGAGCGTGGCCGCGTCGGCGGGGGCGCGGCCATGGGGGGTGAAGCGGATGGCGAGGCGATTATTCGCGTCGAAGGCGAGGACGAGGTCGGGAAGGGCGGAGTCGGGCACGGGAAAGCGGGGTGAGGCGTGGCGGAGGCGGGAAGGGACGGGGCGGAGGTGGGGCGTCAGGCGAGGGTGGGTGGTGGCGTGATCACGGCGAGTCCGGGTATGCGTTGAAAATCGACGTCGTGGGTGAGGACGGCGGCACTGCGGCGGAAGGCGCAGGCGGCGATGAAGGCATCGGTGTTGGGGATGACGTAGCCGGCGCGGCCGGCGCGCCAGGCGAGGAGGGCGGCCTCGTCCCAGAGCGCGGGGTCGGCGGGGACGTATTGCATGGTGTCCATGAAGCGGCCGAGGCGGTCGCGGGTGCGTTCGTGGCGGATGCCGCGAAGGACCTCGAGACGGATCATGCCGCACGTCACGAGGCTAAACGTGTCGAAATGCTCGAAAAAGGCGGCGGCGGGATCGCGGTTTTGGCGAAGCAGCCGGATGTAGACGTTGGTATCGATCAAGATGGGTTTATCCATGCGCGGGGGGCGTGGGCCGGGGCGAAGCGGGTGAATACGGGGTGGCCTCCTCGGCGAGCGCATCCTCCAAGATCCAGTCGGCGGGGGTGCGGGCGTGGCCGGCACCCCGGAGGGCGTCGGGATCGTAGTCCGGGTATACGCTGTCGGTAAGCTCCTCGGAGGTGAGGCCGAGGCCGTTTTTGCGGAACTCGCGGAGGCGCATTTGGCGATCCATCTCGAGCAAGGCGGCCTCGACTGCCTCGGTTTTACTGGGGAACTCGTAGTCCTTCATAACGCGGGCGAGTAATGCCGCGTTTATGTGCATGGTCATTTTCATCCTGCCATACACGGTATGGGAGGAAGGCGAGATGACAAGGGGAAATGCCATACACAAGCCATTCTGCTCCGGGACAAATGGTTGCGGCGGAGAAGGAAACGGGCGGCAAGACGCGATGCTGGGAACTAGCCCGATTTTTCTCTCGGGGAGACTCATGGTTTAGGTTAACGCATCGAGCGCTAGCGCATTTCAACCGTTCGCTCCCTCGTCAGATCTTATTGCACCGCTCCATGTCACCGCCCCTTGCCCGCGAAGTCCGGCCTGCTCCCCAGGCTCGCCACGTCCTCAACGAACACGGCCAGATCGAGGCCGTGCCGGCCGATTGGGCGCTGCTTCCGCCGGGGGATGCGGCGCTGAGCAGGCGCATAAGGCAGGATGGCCCCACGCTGACCGTCGTGGAGCCGAAGGGCCGCAAACGATTCTCGCGCGGCATTTGGGCGCCCGCCGCCCGGATCGAGAGTCTCCGCGCCGCGCTTGCGCTGGAACGCCAGGACCCCGCCTATCAGCGCCAACTGGATGCGGGGCGCCAGCGTCGCGCCGCCTCGGAGCGGGACTACGCGGCCGAGTTTGAGGCGCAGGTTTTTCACTTTCTCAGCTTTCACGCCGAGCGGCGGGTGGAGGCGCAGGCGATGGCGCGCCTGATCGCGGCGCATGCCACGCCGGTCGGCAGCGGCACGGTCGCCCGCACGGAACGCATCCCCATCGAGCAGCGCGCGGAGGCCGCGACCATCGCGTGGCTCCGCCACCAGACGACGGGCTACGACACGATGGTGATTCCGCGTGAAAAAGGCCGCCGACGCGAAGTGCGTCGGATGCTCGCCCAGCGCTCGGTGCAGCTCCTCGCGAGCTATCGTTCCGGCCGATCAATCGATCGTGCGTTATGCCCCTTGCATCGCGCACTCGCGGCGAACCTGGCGGCCGCCGACAGCGGAGGTGGGGCCGAAGGTTGATATCGGCGTCCGCCAAAGGCATCGCTTCCCAGACCGCGCAAGGTGAGCAAATCGGCACTTTAAACCCGAAATCCGAAGTGGATCGCCGCGATCTGGCGCAATCTGCTGGTCATCTGCTCGTTTGTTCACCCGCTCAATGCACTATTCAGTGCACCTCGGGATTCACGAACGACCATCTGATCCAACTTCTTGCGCCAT
>JBBRHC010000350.1:0-3687 GCA_038223295.1 Opitutales bacterium | reverse complement strand
CCGGTGCCGGGGCCGACCATGATCATGGGGGTGGCGGGGTCGGCGGGGGGGCGGAAGGCTTTGTTGGCGTGCACGAATACACCGACGGCACCGTGGGCGAGGGCGCGCTCGGCGAGAAAGGTGGAGCAAACGCCTTTGCGGGCGCGGCCGGCGAGGTCGTAGCGGACGGCGCCGACGGTGAGGTGGACGTGGCCGGGGTGGGCCTTGGGGGAGGAACTGATGGAGTAGAGGCGGGGGGCGATGGGCTTGAGCGCGGCGGCGAAAGCGGCGGGGGAAGGGAGTTGAGATTTGAGATCTGAAATTCGAGATGCGCGCAGCTCGAGGGCGTCGATGACGTGGTGGGGGGCGGGGTCGGCGGGGAGGGCGAGGAGCTGGAGGAGGGCGGGGGTGGGTTTGCCGAGGTCGAAACACTCGGTGAGGGCGCGGCGGAGCGGGAGTTCGCCGGTCTTGGCGGTCACGGCTTCCTCGCCGTCGGCACCGAGGGCGGAGAGGATGTCGGCGACGAGGGCGGGGCAGTTTTGCGGGATGACGCCGAGGGCGTCGCCGGGTTCGTAGGCGAGGGCGAGGCCGGCGGCGGTGAGGTCGAACTCGACGTGGTTGACCTCTTTGGCGGAGCCGGGGGCGTTGAGGGCGCGGAGGGCGAGGACCGGGGCGGGGAACGGGGCGGATTTGGAGTAGGAGGGAGTGACGAGTGACGAGGGAGCGGCGGCGAGTTCGGCGGGGGAGGGAGCGGAGGTGGCGGAGGACGGAGCGTCCGCGAGCGGACGGCCCACGAGGGCGAGGGCGGCGAGGGCGGCGTGGAGCCAGGTGTCGAAGGGGGCGTCGTAGTCGACGTCGCAGTCGGCGCGGGGGTGGATGCGGAGGGCGCCGCGTTTTTCGAGGTAGGCGTCGAAGTCTTTGCCGGCCTGGCAGAAAAGGGTGTAATTGGTGTCGCCGAGGGCGCAGACGGAGAATCGGATCGCGGCGAGCGCGGGTGAGGTGTCGGCGGCGAGCGCGGCGTGCAGGACCTTGGCGGAATCGGGCGGCTCGCCCTCGCCGTAGGTGCTGGTGATGAAGAGCAGGTTGGAGTGGGCCTGGAGGGACTCGGCGGTGACGGCGGCGACGTCGAGGATGGCGGGGGCGAAACCGCGCTGGGCGGCGGCCTTGGCGGCTTTTTTGGCAAGGGCCTCGGCGGTGCCGGTCTGGGAGGCGTAGAGGATGGTGAGGGGAGTGAGGGCCGGAGCTGACTTTATGATTTGAGATTGATGATTTATGATTTGATCGGAGCGGCTGAAGAGGCCGGCGAGGAAACCGTTGAGCCAGGCGCGTTGCTCGGGCGTGAAGGGGGCGGTCTCGGGCAGGGAGGGAACGAGGGGCATAAATTTATGATGGATGATTTATGATCGGGCACGGAGCGGGCCGGGGCGGGGCAGGGTGGGGCGGGGCTCGGCGTTCACGGGATGGCGGCGCGGTTTAGGAGAGGAGTTCCTGGAGTTGTTTTACCTCGTGGCGGCGGGACCACTGGACGAAGGTTTCGCCGCGTAGGCGGGCGGTTTGCCAGGTGCGGAGGATCTTGGCCACGAGGGGTGTGACTTCGTCGGCGCGGATGCCGCGGAAGAGTTCGCGGGCGATGCCTTGCTCCTGGTCCATG
This sequence comes from Opitutales bacterium, assembly GCA_038223295.1. Lineage (GTDB taxonomy): Bacteria > Verrucomicrobiota > Verrucomicrobiia > Opitutales > Opitutaceae > IMCC26134_A. Next base: position 2,057 of record JBBRHC010000350.1, on the reverse strand, counting down.
CCGCCGCCGATGAAGAGGTGGTAACCCTCGGTGCCGTCGGGGAGCTTGGTGGAAATGAAGCCGAGGTCGCCGCAGTAGTGCTGGGCGCAACTGTTGGCGCAGCCGGTGAAGTGGATGTTCACGGGCTGGTCGATCTCGACCAGGGCGGGGAGCTGGCGGATGAGGGCGAGGGCGTGGGCCTTGGTGTTGGCGGAGGAGTATTTGCAGCCGGCGCTGCCGGTGCAGGCGATGACGCCTCCGGTGGCGAGGGCGGCCTCGTGGTAGAGGCCCATGTTGACCACGGCGCGTTCGACGGTGCCGAGGAAGGACTCGGGGAGGTGGGGGATGAGCACGTTTTGCCAGGCGGTGAGGCGGAGCTCGGACTTGCCGTAATGGGTGGCGAGGTCGGCGAGGCGGTGCATCTGCTTCGGGGTGAGGCGGCCGACGGGGCAGCCGACGCCGAGCGAGTAGAGGTGGGGCTGGGCCTGGCGGCGCGCGCCGAGCCAGCCGTGTTTCTGGGCGGGGCGGCGGGGCTCGCAGGCCTCGGCGGGCACGCGGAGGAGGGGGAAGCTGACGCGCTTGGCGGCCTCGGCGATGAACCACTCGACGCCCTTGGCTTCGAGGAGGTATTTGAGGCGGGATTTTTTACGGTTGGTGCGATCGCCGTGGTCGATGTAGACGCGCATCATGGCGATGCAGAGGGGGACGGCCTGGTCGGGGTGGAGGAGGAGGCCGGTGTCGCGGGCGAAATCCTTGTGGCCGGTGATGCCGCCGAGCTGGACCCGGAAGTAGACGCCGGGGGCGGGGGTATTTATGGTTGATGATTGGTGATTTATGATTGGGGCGGAGCCGGAGCCGAGCGGGAGCTCGGCGTTCCCGGGGGCGGAAGAGGAAGAGGAGCCGGGTGGGACATTTGAAATTTCAGATTTTAGATTTGAGATCGACGCAGTCGTGACGCGGGTGGCGAAGAAGCCGATGTCGTTGGTATCGGCGGCGACGGAGAGGCTGCCGCCGTTGTCGAAGGCGATGTTGAACTTGCGCGGGAGGTCGTAGAGATCGCGCGATTGGTAGAGGTAGTTTTGCAACGCGACGGCGTAGGAGCGGACGTCGAGGAGCTCGTCGGAGGCGAAACCGGAGTCGGGGGAGGCGGTGATGTTGCGCAGATTATCCGCGCCGGAACCGCGGGCGGAGAGGCCGAGCTCGGCGAGGCGGGCGAGGACGGCGACGGTGTCGCGGGGCTTGATCTCGCGGAGCTGGAGGTTGCCGCGGGTGGTGACGTGGGCGTAGCCGCCGGCGAGGTCCTTGGCGAGGTCGGCGAGTCCGTGGAGCTGGTGGCTGGTGACGCTGCAACCGGGCAGGCGGAGGCGGAGCATGTAACCCTCCTGGGCGGGGGCGACGTGGAAAAGGCCGTGCCAGCGGAAGCGATAGTTGTGCTCGGCGTCGGGGTTTTTGTCGGCGGAGGCGTGGGCGAGGAGGCGATCCCAGCCATCGAGCGGGTGTTCGGCGTGTTTCCACTTCTCCTGCTGGCAGAGGTCGTCGACCGGGGTGGCGTGGAAAAGCGACGCGGCGGGAGCGGCGGAGGACGGGAGATTGAGGCCGGCGGAGGCGGCGTTCGGAGCGCCCGCGAGCGGGCGGCCTGAATCGGGGAGGTGTCCGGTGGTGGCGAGGGCGGCGAAGAAACCTTGGAGGTATTCCTTTTGCTCGGGGCGGAAGGCTCCGCCGGGAGGCGAGGGGAGAAGCGGTGAAAAAGGGGGCGGAGGAAGGGCGGCGCTCAAGGTATGCGATTGATGGGTCTCAATCAGCACTCACGGTGCCACGGGGGGCGGGCGGGATCATGAAGAGGCTGAATATAATTCAGCCTATCCATGAGCTAGAACGATGATCCCGGCGGGATGGGGTGGGTGGGCCAGCGCGAGAGCGGGACGCGTTGGCCGAGTCTGCCTAATCCACGATGAGCACGTGGTCGCCAACGCGGACTTCGTCGTAAAGGGCAACGATGTCGTGGTTGGCGAGGAGCACGCAGCCGGCGCTTTGGGGCTGGCCGAGACGGTCTTCGCGGTTGGTGCCGTGGAGGTAGA
>JBBRHC010000349.1:0-3707 GCA_038223295.1 Opitutales bacterium | reverse complement strand
CCGGATCGTCCTTCGGCAAACGCGCGAGATCGACCGGGCAGCCGCGTTCCTGACAAATCGCCAAGCTGTCCTCCAGCACCGCCATCATGCCGAGGCCGAGCAAGTCCACCTTGATGATGCCCATGTCCTCGCAGTCGGATTTGTCCCACTCGATCACCACGCGGCCGGCCATGCTCGCGTTTTCCAAGGGCACGACTTCATCGAGACCCGTGGCGCAGAGCACCACCCCGCCCGAGTGCTGGCCGAGGTGGCGGGGCAGGCCGTGCAGCTCCGCCATGAGTTCGAGCAAGGTGCGGCTGCGCGGGTGGTCCAAACTCACGCCCGCAAGGCGCAGCTGTTCGTCGATCCCGAGCGTCTGTGGGTAATCGCCGCCCGCGTAGAGCCGGCTGAAACGGTCGAGCGCGTCGTCGGGAAAGCCCAGCACCTTGCCCACCTCGCGCATCGCGCTGCGTCCTTTGTAGGTGATGACGTTGGCGGTCATGGCCGCGCGCCGCCCGTAGCGGCGAAACACTTCCTGGATGACGCGCTCGCGCCGTTCGCCGCTCGGCAGGTCGAGGTCGATGTCGGGCCAGTCGCTGCGCCCCTCCGAGAGGAAACGCTCGAACAGCAGCTTTTGCGCGATGGGATCGACCGCCGTGATGCCGAGCGAGTAGCACACCGCCGAATTCGCGGCCGAGCCGCGGCCCTGCACGAGGATGCCTTGCTCGCGGCAAAAATTACAGATGTCCCACACCACGAGAAAATATCCGGAAAAGCCGAGTTTCCCGATGAGCGCCAACTCGTGGTCGAGCTGTTTACGGACCTTGCCGGTCACGCTGCCGTAGCGCTGCTGCGCGCCGAAGAGCGTCATCTTCTGCAGGAACGATTCCTGGGATTCGCCCCCCGGCACCGGATAATCCGGGAAGCGGTAGCCGAGGTCCGACAAGGTAAACTCCAGCGTCTCCGCCAAGGCCCCGGTATTGTTCACCGCCTCCGGCAGATCGGCGAAAAGCGCCTCCATCGCGCGCGACGTTTTGAGGTGTCGCTCGGCGTTGACCGACAGCAACGCGCCCGCGCCGTCGAGCGTGGTGTGATGTCGCAGACAAGTGAATACATCCGCGACCCGTCGCGCCTCGCGCGTGGCGTAGGCGATGCCGTTGGTCGCGAGCAGCGGCAGGCGGTGTCTACGGGCGAGCGCCACGAGGGCGGCCTCGGCGCGATCCTCGCCGCGCACGCGATGGCGTTGCAGCTCCACCTGCAACCGCGACGGCCCAAATACGTGCAGCAGTCGCAGCAGATTCGCCTCCATCGCCGCGCCGTCGCCGCGATGCCACGCCCGTAGCAAGGGGCCGTCCTGGTCGCCGGTGAGGGCGACCAGGCCCGGACTGTAGCGCGCCAACTCTTCCCACGTCGCGCACGCCTGGCCTTTCTCGGCCCGCAGCTTGGCGACGGTGAGCAGGCGGCAGAGATTTCGGTAACCCTCGCGCGTGGCGGCGACGACGGGCACCACGTCCCCGCCCTCCAGCACGATTTCCGCGCCCACCCAACTGCGCAGGCCCGCCCCCTTCGCCGCCATGTGCGCGCGCACCGCGCCGTAGATGCCGTTGCGATCGCAGAGCGCGAGGCCCGGCAAACCGAGCTGGGCGGCGGTCGCGATCAGTTGCTCGGGGCTGGAGCCGCCGCGCAGAAAACTGAAGGCGCTGGATGCGTGGAGTTCGACATAGGCCATCAGTCGTAAACCCCTTCGAGAAACCACCCGGCACGCGTTTGGCGCAGGCGGTAGAGCCCGCCCGCATCGAGTTGCACGTCCCATTCGTCCTGCGCCCACGCGTCGCGATCCCACCAGTTGCCGGAGCGCGGCCACGGCCCGCGCGTGCCGAGTATCGCACCTCGGGCGGCGGCCGCCGGGCATAGCAGATAGGTGGGGCGTCCATCGCGGAGTTCGACCGTCGCCGGCAGCACCGGCCGCATACGCCGCAGCACCGGCCCCACCCAGGCGGGGCGCGGAGCCGGGTGGTATTCGCCAATCGCCGCCGGGGGCGCGACCAGAGTCACGGCGTCGGGTCGCAGCGAGTTGTCGCACCGGGGCGTGCCCACGCGGTCCGCCCCCACGACCGCCGCCAGCCGCGCCAAGGTATCGTAGAACTGGTGCGGATCGCGCAGGCTCGATTCGAACAAGCCTTCCTGACGCGTCGCCGCCTCGCCGGGGTAAAACTCCAGCTCCAGCCCGACGACGGACGAGTCGGTTTTGAGCGTGCCCAGGTATTGTTCGAGAACCGCGAACAGGGCGTCGTCGCGCGCGGTGGCTTGCGGCAGGCGAAACTCGCGCTCGTGGCTGGTCTCGTCTTCCAGGTGCAACGCGAGCCGCAGCCGGTCGGCCACGAGGCTCGCCTGCCGCAGCTCGGCGGCGAGGCGATCCACAAAACGTCGCAGCAAAAAGAGCAGCGGCTCCAGCGTCTCCGCCGCATGCTCCAAATCGTAGCGGGTCGCAAACCGGGTCGGCGGCGTCGCGGTGTGCAGCGCCCGGCGGTCCTGCCCGGTGGCGAGCGTCCAGAGTCGCGCTCCTCGTTCGCCCAGCCGTTGCGCCAGGGATTGCGCCGGCAGTCGCGCGAGATCGCCGAGCGTGCGCAGCCCGAGGCTGGCGAAGAGCGTGGACTCGTTTTCACTGAGCTCGAGCAGGTGGATGGGCAGCGGCTTTAAGAACGCGAGCGAGTCGTCCACCCAGCATTCCGGATCGGCCACGTGCGCCGCGAACCGCGCCACCCCGGGCGTGGCGCCCGCGCCGATACGCAGCGGCAGACCCTGCGCGGCGAGTTCCAAGCGCACGCTGGCGGCATCGAGTTTTAGCGCGTCGGGGTCGCGTCCGACGAGCGCCACGGTGCAGAGCCCCGGCCCGGTGATCTCCGCGCGCGGCGACAAGCGCCAAGCCGCCGTGAGCAGCAACGCGGTGGCCTCCGCCTCCGCCGCTTCGTGTCGCGACCAGAGCAGGATGCCGGGGCATTCGCCGAGCGCCTGGATGCCGCTCATGCCCGCGCGCAGCCCGCGCGCGAGCGCCGCTTGGTTCAGATGCGCGATGACGGAGCGCCGGCCCGCGCCGGTGAAAATCGCGGCCGGCCGCTCCTGCGTCGGCTCCAGCCGGGCGCGGGCAAACAGGGGGAAATCGGGAATCTCCAACACCGCGTAGCTCATATAATCGTTGCGAAAGCATCCGTATTCTCCACCGGAGGAGCGCCGCGCCCGAAGTGGCACAGACATTCCTGTCTGGGTTTCGGTTGCATCCAGCGACCCCCATCACAGGCAGGAATGCCTGTGTCACCCTTAGGCCAATACTTTCGTGCCGCGTAGCTCATGCGGAGAGGGTGGCGAGGGGGGAGAGGGCTCGCCCGGCGCGTTGCCGTTCGTGCCGCGGCGCGAGTTGTGCGAGCAGTTCGGTGCGCTCGACGCTCAGCGCCTCGACCGCATACGCGTTCTCCAACACGAAACGATGGGTGGCGCAGGGCGCGGCTGCGGTGGGCGACAAGACCAGCGCCGCCGTGGCCGATTGTTCGATGGCGCGTTGCAAGCGATACCAGGTGGTGCCCGGCGTGCGCAGCACTTCGCGCTCCGCCACGCCACGCAGGTCCAGCACCACGACCGAGAAATGAGCGTCGCGCACGAGCAGATCGGCCGCCGCCCAGAAGGTTTTGAGCGCCGGGCGTTGGGTGGATTCGCAACGCACCCACACGAGG
>JBBRHC010000348.1:0-3718 GCA_038223295.1 Opitutales bacterium | reverse complement strand
GGCGGCGTTTACTACACGCCCACCTACATCGTGGACTACATTGTCCAAAAAACCGTCGGTCCCCTCCTGGAAGACAAGACGCCCAAACAATTAGAAACCCTCGCCGTCCTAGACCCTGCCTGCGGCTCCGGCACCTTCCTCCTCGGCGCGTATGATTTCCTGCTCGCCTGGTATCTCCGCCACTACTCCGAAAACGCCCCCGAGAAGTGGGCCAAACAAGGCCGCATCTACGAAACCTCCCCCCACTCCCACCTCCAAACCGGAAGCGGAATGGCGGAGCCATTTCGTTCCGTCCCCACCCCCGCCCGTTCTTGGTCCCTCACCACCACCGAGCGCAAACGCATCCTCCTCGCCCACATCCACGGCGTGGACATCGACGCGCAAGCCGTCGAAGTCAGCAAACTCTCCCTTCTGCTAAAAGTGCTCGAAGGCGAACGCCGCGAGTTCCAAGGCCGCACCCGCGAGATGGCGGCGGTTTTGCCCGACCTCAGCCAAAACATCCGTTGTGGCAACAGCCTCATCGGCCACGATTTCTACGCCCAGCCCGATCTCCCTACCCTCGACTCCGAGGCCAAATACAAGCTGAACACCTTCGAGTGGAAAGACGGCTTCCCCGCCATCATGAAACGCGGCGGCTTCGACGCCGTCATCGGCAACCCGCCGTATGGAGCGGCATTTGAAATCGATGCTGAACGTTACCTGCGCGCGAAATTCCATTCTCTCGCAAACTCGGTGGATTCCTTCATCGTGTTTGTCGAGCAATCAGCCCGCCTACTCCGCGCCACTGGCCGCGTAGGCGTCATCATCCCCTCGGGCTGGGTTTCAACACCCTCGACCGTCAAACTCCGCAATCAGTTCCGCGCTCTATACCGCCCCGAAGGTTTTGTATCCCTGCCGTACGACGTTTTTGAAGGGGCCTATGTTGATACGATGATTGTCACAGCCAGTCGGCTCGCCAAGGCCGAGACATGGGCAACCCTGAAAGACAAAACTGTTCCCTTGGTGGTCTTCCCCATTCGGCACAAAATCATCGGGCCGAAAGATTTTGCTGCGCACGAAAAAACAGGGACCTTTGAATACTGGAGTGATGAGTTCTTCGTTTCAGCCTCAGCGCTTGAGGGTGAGATTATAGAAAAACTGAGATCAGCCCCTAAGAAGCTCGAGTCTTACGCGGACGTAATGCGCGGGATTGAAACCTACCTTCCCCGAGCAAAAACCGCCTGCACCGCCCCAAGGCGGGCATTCACAGGTGATGCTGCACGGTATTCGTTAGTTCACGGCGAGGTGGCCTTTGAAAGTTATCCAAGCACCATTGCCGCATCTAAACCCCTACGGTTTTTTAATGGCCCGCGTGTGCTCCTTCGGCAACTCTTGAGTAGGAAATTTAGGCTCCAGGCTGTATTCACCGATGAGGAGTTTTTAACGAATCAATCAATGCAAAGTTTGGTCGCGAAAACCCAAGTGGATATCCGCGTGGTCTTGGCGTTAATAAACAGCCGGCTGTTTTCATGGTATTTCTGCCAAATAAACACGGTGGCGCGGCGCGACGACTTCCCCAAAACCATCATTAAGCAGACCCGCGAGTTGCCATTTCCCGAGCTTGAGTCGGGAACCAAACAAGTAACCACGGCCAAAATTCGACTAACAAAACTTGCCGACGAAATGCTCGCCCTCCACCGCGACCAAGCCGCCGCGCAGTCGCCGCACGAGAAGGAAGCCCTCGCCAAGCAGATAACCGCCACCGACCGCCAGATCGACGCCCTCGTCTATCAACTCTACGCCCTCACCCCCGATGAAATCGCCCTCGTCGAAGGCACCGCCTAAGTTATTCTCCTCCGTGCTCTCCGCGACACCGGCCGCTTGGCCTGGCTTTCCGCCTTCGTTACCGGCTTTAGCCTCGTCCCGGTTTCTGCCCTTATCGCGGATCGTGCGGCAAACTAAGCCTTTGGGCACCGCGCCCCGTGCGACCGTCATATTTTGGCAACAGCCGATGTTTAACGGCTCCCGCTTGTTACGGTGGACAAGCCTTTGACCGGGCGCGCATCCACCGTCGGCGTCCGCGTGGTTTGGTGAAAGATACCCACTCGTATCCAAAGCCTGGGTAAAACCGCCGCGCTCGTTTCGTCCCCATCCTCCTCCTCACCCTCACCGTGATCTTCCAAGTCTGGGCCGCGCCGCCCCACATTCGGCATTGGCCATTCGTCATTCGTCATTTCGCATCGCGACATGCTCCGCGCCTTCCAGTGGGACCTCGCTCGCCAGGTCGAGCGCCTCGATCACCTGCTCGACCTCCTCCCCCGCTACGCCGCCTGGGGTTACCAACGCCTCTACCTGCACCTCGAAGACGCCGTTGATTACCCCTCCCTCCCCGGCATCGCCCGCGCCGACGCCTACACCTGGGAACAACTTACCCAACTCGTCACGACCGCCGCCGCCCACGGCATCGCCGTCGTCCCCATCGCCAACCTCCTCGGCCACACCCAATACCTGATCAAAACCCCCGAGTGGCGCGACCTCAACGAGCTGCGCGATCCCGCCACTGGCGCCCCCCTCCCTGTCGGCCAGATTTGCCCGCTCCACCCGCGCACCCCCGAGCTAATCGCCCGCCTCTTTGCCGACCTCGCCCCGCTTTGCACCGCCGGCGAGGTCCATTCCGGCCTCGATGAGAGTTTCCACCTCGGCAAACACCCGCTCTCCCGCGCCGAAATCGCCGAGATCGGCCTTGCCGCCCACTTCGCCCGCCACGTCACCCGCCTCCACGCCGCCGCCGCCCGCCACAGCCTCCGCCTCGGCCTCTGGGCCGATATGCTCGCGCTCCTCCCCGAGGCCATCCCGCTCCTGCCCCCCGGCCTCAGCCTCTACGACTGGTATTACCACCCCTTCACCCGCCACCCCCGCGTCGAGCTTTACAACTTCGCCCCCTACGATCTCCCCGCCCTCCTCGATGCTCCCGCCCCAATCTCAAATCATAAATCATTAATCATAAATAATCACCAGATCTGGTGTTGCCCCATGAACGGCGCTTTCCGCCACGAATCCGCCCCCGTCTGGACCGATCGCCTGCAAAACCTCGCCGCCTGGTGGCACCGCGCCCAGGCCACCCGTGCCGCCGGTTACCTCGTCACCAGTTGGGAGCCCTACCGGCTCGCGTTGCCCACCACCACCCTCCTGGACGCCGCCGCCGCGACCTTCTGGCTCGACCCGTCCTCGCCCACCGACCCCGCCACCCTCCTCGCCGCCGGCCTCCGCCGCTACGCCGTCGGCCCTGACGCCGGCGGCATTTCAAATCTCACATTTCAAATTACAAATCCCGCCGCGCGCAGCGTGGCGGCCCGCCTGCTCGCCACCGATGCCCACGCCTTCGCCGGCAATTCCCGATGGGAGATAAACAACGGCTGGGCCCCCGTCGCCAGCCGTCGCGAAAGCCCCGCCCCCCACGCCCGCGCCGCCCGCCGCCTCGAGCGCCTCGCCACCTCGCTCGCGCTCCAAAGTAGCAAGAGCGCCGCACCCGCGCTCCGAAGTGGCACGGGCGTCCCGCCCGTGATTCCGGCGTGGCACGGGCGTCCCGCCCGTTGGCTCGATCCCGAACAGCCGCCGCCCGCTCCCCCACGGCCTGCCCCCCCCTTCCCCTCCCCCCTCCCCTTCCTCGCCGCCACCGTGCATTTCCAAGCCTACCTCGCCCACCGGGAAGGCTTCGTCCGCTCCGCCGCGTCCCTCA
>JBBRHC010000347.1:0-3773 GCA_038223295.1 Opitutales bacterium | reverse complement strand
CCGCCAAAGCCCCGACATCGCGCAGGGTGTGGATGCGAGCGATGCCGAAGGCAAGGGTCACGCCGAGCAAGGCGCGGGCGACCAGGGTTTGATGTTTGGCTTCGCCGCCGACGAGACCGACGAGCTGATGCCCGCCCCGATCATTTTCGCGCATCGCCTCGGCCGCGAACTCACCGCCATCCGCAAGAGTGGCAAGGTGAAGTGGCTGCGCCCCGACGCCAAGTCGCAGGTCTCCGTCCGCTACGTGGACGGCGTCGCCACCGAGATAGTCAACGTCGTCATCTCCACCCAGCACACCCCCGATGTCGCGCACGCCGAGATCGAGGCCTACCTGATTAAAAACGTCATCAAGAAGGTCCTCCCCGCCAAACTTCTGACCAAAAAGACCGAGTACCTCATCAACCCCACCGGCCGCTTCGTCATCGGCGGGCCGCAGGGCGACTCCGGTCTCACCGGTCGCAAGATCATCGTCGATTCCTACGGCGGCTGGGGTCGCCACGGCGGCGGCGCCTTTTCGGGCAAGGATCCCTCCAAGGTGGATCGTTCCGCCGCCTACATGTGCCGCTGGGTCGCCAAAAACATCGTCGCCGCCGGCTACGCCAAGCAGGTCGAACTCCAAGTCGCCTACGCCATCGGCCATCCCAATCCGGTCAGCGTCTATGTGAACACCTTCGGCACCGGCACCGTGGCCGACACCATCATCACCGACGCCGTGCAACAAGTTTTCTCCTTCAAGCCCGCAGACATCGTGAAGCAGCTCGACCTGCTCCGCCCGATCTATCGCGAGACGACCAACTACGGCCACTTCGGCAAATCCGGCCTGCCCTGGGAGCAAACCGACAAGGTCGACGCCCTTCAGGCCGCCGCGAAAAAGCTTTCCAAGTAACACGTCTCGTAATCCATGGCCCACATAGCCCCATCGCAAATTATCGTAACATGAGCACCGCCTCCCTTCCTCCTCCCTCCGCCATCGACCAGGACTTCCACGTCGCCGACCTCAAACTCGCCGAATGGGGCCGCAAAGAAATCTCCATCGCCGAGCACGAGATGCCCGGCCTCGTCTCCGTGCGCAAAAAGTTCGGCCCCTCGCAGCCGCTCGCCGGCGTGCGCATCACCGGCTCGCTGCACATGACCATCCAGACCGCCGTGCTCATCGAGACGCTGACCGCCCTCGGCGCCACCGTGCGCTGGGCCTCGTGCAACATCTTCTCCACCCAGGATCACGCCGCCGCCGCCATCGCCGTCACCGGCGTTCCGGTCTTCGCCTGGAAGGGCGAAACCCTGGAGCAATACTGGGACCTCACCTGGAAAGCCGTGGTCGGCCCCGATGGTCTCGGGCCCCAGCTCGTGGTCGACGATGGCGGCGACGTCACCCTGATCCTGCACAAGGGCTACGAGCTCGAAAACGGTAGTGACTGGGTGAATACAGCCTCCGGTTCCGAGGAGGAACAGATCATCAAAAACCTTCTCAAGAAGATCCACGCCGACGATCCCCTCATCTTCTCCCGCCTGGTCAAGGAATGGCGTGGTGTCTCCGAGGAGACCACCACGGGCGTTCATCGCCTCTACCAGCTCCACGAACTCGGCAAACTCCTCGTTCCAGCCATCAACGTGAACGACTCGGTCACCAAATCGAAGTTCGACAACCTCTACGGCTGCCGCGAGTCCCTCGCCGACGGTCTCAAGCGCGCCACCGATGTCATGATCGCCGGCAAGCTCGCCTTCGTGGCCGGCTACGGCGACGTGGGCAAGGGTTCCGCGTTCTCCCTCAAGGGCTTCGGCGCCCGTGTGGTGGTTTCCGAAATCGACCCCATCAACGCCCTTCAATGCGCGATGGAAGGTTTCGAGGTAAACACCCTCGAGAGCACCCTGGGCCGGGCCGACATCTACGTCACGACCACGGGCAACAAGGACATCATCACCCTCGAGCACATGCAGACGATGAAGGATCAGGCCATAGTCTGTAACATCGGCCACTTCGACAACGAGATCCAGGTCGACCGCCTAAAGAAGGCCCCCGGCGTGAAGCACGTGAACATCAAGCCCGGCTACGACGCCTACACTTTCCCCGCCGGCAACACCATCTACCTGTTGGCCGAAGGCCGCTTGGTGAACCTCGGTTGCGCCACCGGGCATCCATCGTTCGTGATGTCGAATTCGTTCACCAACCAGACCCTGGCCCAGCTCGATCTCTGGCGAAACAAAGACACCTATGTGGTGGGCGTTTACCGTCTGCCGAAGCACCTCGACGAAGAGGTCGCCCGCCTGCACCTTGATCGCATCGGCGCCGTGCTGACCAAACTCAGCCCCGCACAAGCCGAGTATCTGGGCGTGCCGGTCGAAGGCCCCTACAAGCCCGAGCACTACCGCTACTAAGCGTCTACGTGAGACCGGACAGGCCGGGTCCCCCCGCCTGGCTTTTCACGCCTGACTTCCAGTGTAAGTCCGTCTCAGGCCGGCCCAAATTCGGGTCGGCCTTTTTCGTGTTTCATCTGCTGAATAACCTGCGGTTCGCCAGCCGCCAAAAGATCTTTATGACGTCCGACGGCTTCCTTCACCGCCAAGTAGGCCGCGCAGTCCGACAAGTCAGGTAGGGCGGGCAGTCCCTTGCCCGCCAAGCCCGTTTAAACGGCGCGTCGTTTTTCGGTACGGGGAGCGCACGCTTCCCGCGTGTCGGAGACGGCGTCCCGCCGCCTCCCTTTGAGCGTTGGGCGAGACGCCCAGCGCGGCACCCGAGACGGGTGCGCTCCCTGGACCACGCCGAGTTCATTCAGGCGGCTGAGATCGTGCACGTGGATTTAGACCGAGGCGTTGAAGCTCCAAGGCCAGGGCCAGAGCGCTTCGTGGCGCGGCGCAAGTTCCTCGTAACTCTGGCTAAGACTTTCGCGGAGGTAACGTTAGATCGAACCCGGCCGCTTCGGCGTCAAGGATGGCACCGATTAACTCACGCGGGAGAGGTAGGCGGTCGATATACGCGCAACGCCGTTTCGTTGCTCGGAGCTGCGCTTGTTTGCAGGTTATCTTAGGTATCTGACTAAACTTACTTCTAATAGAATTTGCCCCTCGCGAAATGCGGCTAGGCTATCAGGTTCTTCCTTTCTATTTTCCGCCATGCACTCCGACTCCGCCGCCCCCAAACCCCTTGCCGCCAACGAGGGCATCAAGACCGCTTCGCAGCATCTGCGCGGCAACCTCAAATCGGAATTCGCCGATGCCTCCACGCCCGTAGTTTCGGCCGATAGCGAGCAGCTGATCAAGTTTCACGGCACCTATCAACAGGACGACCGCGACCAGCGCATCGCGTTGAAGCGCGCGGGCAAGGACAAGGCCCATTCCTTCATGCTCCGCGTGCGCCTGCCCGGCGGCAAAGCCACCGCGCAACAGTGGCTCGTCCTGGATAAGTTGGCCGACGAACTAGCCTCGCCTTCGCTGCGCATCACCACGCGCCAGACCTTCCAGTTCCACGGGGTGCTGAAGGGCAACATGAAGCCCCTTATCCAAGGGATGCACAAAGTCTTGCTGGATTCCATCGCCGCCTGCGGAGACGTGAATCGCAACGTCATGGCGCCGGTCAACCCCGAGCAATCGCCTGTTCTGGAACAGGTTTACCAAGACGCGAAGGACTGGAGCGATTTCGCCCTGCCCAAGACCCGCGCCTACCACGAAATCTGGCTCGACGAGGAGCTGGTCGCCGGCGGTGAGCCCGAGGTGGAAACGATGTATGGCGCCACCTACCTGCCTCGCAAATTCAAGACCGGTTTTGCCGTGCCGCC
>JBBRHC010000346.1:0-3778 GCA_038223295.1 Opitutales bacterium | reverse complement strand
GATCAATTCACGGTAGGCCCGGCGCATTTCCTCGGTCTGGGGAATGCCCAATTTCGCGAAACGTTTATCGCAGGTGGGCGTGCTCTCGTCCATCGCCAGTAAGCCTTTGTCGTCAGCGACGAGGGCGTGCGCCGTCGCGCTGAGTGAGGGGGTTTTCATGTTAAGTGGGTCCATTAAAAATCTCCGCCAAGCCCAGCCGTTTTCGTGATCGGTTGAAGCAACCTCGCTGTTAAAAGGAAGGCCGAACCAAAGAGACCGGACCGCGCAACGGCCGCTAAATAGGCAGCACGTGTGACGAGGAATTATCTTACCCCGTTGGAGCAGCTCCGGCTATGGGGTATTGCCCTAAGTGGAGCGTGGGGTGAACGGCACTTACCGACGAAACGGCGGTAGATCTCATATAGAAAAGCCCGGCCTCCATGAATACCGGGGCTTTCCCGTTTAAAATACGAAGCAGACTGGCCGCTCGTCGGTGAGGGTAGAACTCAACGTGTTCGCCGCCGACACGCGCAAGCTCGCTGCCTGCCTGCCCGCCACCGGCGCCCCTCCCGATGGCGCCACCGCCGAAATCGCGCTCCCCGCGTTCGTGCCCACAACAGTCGCAGCCAGCCAAACGTGCGTCATTCGCGCGCCGCTCGCTGTAAAGACCGCCGTCTAGACGAGCTTCCGTGACTACACCGTGGTGTTCGTTTAGGTCGGCGACACCTACGAAGTCCGCATGCTGGATCTTGGTCGTTCCGACGACGATTTAATCGAGGTGCTCGATGGGCTGGGTGTGGGCGAGCGCTACGTCGCCGCCAATCTCTTAATCGGCACCGGCATCCCCGCCGCCATCCTCTTCTTAAACAAGGGCAAGACCCACGACGACGTCCTCTTCATCGACGCGTCCCGCGACTACGCCTACGCCAAGAACCAAAACGTCCTCACCGAGGCCCACCTCAACACGATCGTCGCCACCTACAACGCCTTCCAGCCCGTCGATAAATACGCTTACCGCGCCATTGCGCAGGAGATCGCCGACAACGACTAAAACCTCAACATCCCCCACTACGTCGATACCTTTGAGGAAGAAGCCGAGATCAACCTCGGAGCCGTGAAAAAGAAATCGCCACCCATGAAGGCGAACTCGTTACCGTCCGCCAAAAGATGGACGCCTACCTAAGTGAACTAGGCCTATAATACATTTGAACTACCCATAAAGAGCAGTTCAAATACCCAAATGAAGCATTTTGGCCGAGAAATCTTAGATCAAGCCCTCACCCTCCTCGGTGAGATCTTGGCTCAGCGCGGCCAGCCGCCCTGCCACTTTGTCATCTGCGGCGGCTCGTCGCTGCTGGCCCTCGACCTCATCAGCCGCACCGCCACCCGTGACGTGAATGTACTCGCCCGCCTCGAAGACCGCCAACTCGTCCAAGCCAAGCCCCTGCCCGCCGCCATTCGTGAAGCCGCCGAGGCCGTCCGCGCCGAGCTCGACCTGCCCGCCGACTGGTTCAACACCGGTCCGGCTGACGATTCCTTTTTCCGCCTCGGGTTTCCCGTCGGCATCGAGGACCGGCTCACTCCCCGCGTTTACGGGGCTGCCCTCACCATCAGTTTCATCAGCCGCTACGACCAGATCCACTTCAAGCTTTACGCGGCCACCGACCAAGGCCCCGGCCGCCACGTCTCCGACCTGCAAGACCTTCGCCCCACCGCCGAAGAACTCCTCGCCGCCGCCCGCTGGACCCGCCTCCAAGACCCCTCCGAAGGCTTCCGCTTCGTGCTCGCCGATTTCCTCAACCACTTGGGCCATGCCGACCTCGCCGACCGACTTTAAGACCGAGGCCCGCGCCGCCACCCTCGACCTCCTCTGGAGCCAGTGGACCACCCTCGGCGTCTCCGGACACATCGCGCCTGCTTCCGGCGATTTCCTCATCGACCCCGAGGCGCTCCTGCTTGCGTCCACCACGCTCGCCCGCCTCGATGCCCGCCTCTTCGACGAAGTGCTCGACTGGCTCCAAGACCAGGCCGACTGGATAAACCTCCAGCGCCTCGCCCGACTGCAAAAAGACCATGCCCTCGGCGACGCCACCGTGCTCGCCGCCATCGCCACCCGCCTCGCTTACGTGCCTGCGCACAAAAAGTGGTGCACCTTAGTCAAGCCACCCGCCCCCCCCGCGGCTGCCCCCGCGCCGCTCTTTCCCGATGCCGGACACTTCGGCGCGACCGACCCCGACTTTCTCGCCCAGGGCTGGCAACGTGGCCCCGTCCGCTATCGCGGCCTCGCCACCGCCCCGCGCATGGACCACGCCGGCAACCTCCTACTCAAGCTTCGCGCCCTCTTCGGCCGCCAATCCCGCGCCGAGGTCATGGCCTGGCTCCTCGCCCACGACTCCGGTCACCCCGCCGAGATCGCCCGCCAGACCGGACACTTCCGTCGCTCGATACAGCTCACGCTCAACGAACTCGAACGCTCCGGCCACATCCGTGCCCGCCGCGAGGCCCGTGAAAAACAGTTTTCCCTCCCGCACGAAGACTGGCGCTTCCTCGCCACTTGGAAAACACCGCCCGGGCACACCTTCCCCGCGTGGCTGCCCTGGGCCGCCGTTTTCCGCTGGCTCGAACAATTTCACGCCCTGCTCGACGACGCCAAGCTCGCCGCCGCCTCGCCCGAACTCCAAGCCATCGAGTGGCGCCGCCGCCTCGACTACGCCCCGCTCGCCGAAACCCCCTTGCCCTCCTCTCTGACCCTCCCCGTCGAGACCCGCGGAGCCGACGCCCTCTCCGCCCACCAAGACCGCTTCCGCCAACTTTTCGCCCGCCTAGCCCACACCTAAACCCATGAACGACCCCGGCGAAATCATCCTCTTCCAGACCGAAGACGGGCAGACGCGCATCGACGTCCGCCTCGCCGGCGAAACCGTTTGGCTCTCCGCCGGACTGCCGCCGACGGCAAAACCTACCAAGTCGAGCACTACTCCCTCGATGTCATCATCTCCGTCGGCTACCGGGTAAAATCGCATCGCGGCGTCCAGTTCCGCGTCTGGGCCACCCAGCAACTCCGCGACTACCTCGTCTAAGGCTTTGTCCTCAACGACGATAAGTTCAAGCAGGGCAAATCCAGCAACTACTTCGATCTCCTCCTCGCCCGCATCCGCGACATCCGGTCCTCGGAAAAAGAGTTCTGGCGCAAGGTCCTCGAAATCTACGCCACCAGCATTGATTACGATCCCCGCGCCGAGCCCTCGCAGGAGTTTTTCGCTACCGTGCAAAACAAGATGCACTGGGCCATCCACCGCCACACCACCGCTCGCTCCGAAAAGGCCGACAAACGCCAAGCCAACCGCCGCCTGCGCGTCAACCTTCGCTCCGCCGTGGCCCGCACCGTAACGACCGTTTCCGCCACTACCACCGCCGACGCACACAAGCTCGCCACCGGCCTGCCCGCCACCGTCGCGATGCCCTTTCGTTCGCCCGTCCGCCCGCCCGCGCTCCAGGCACCCGACGTGCTCACCCCCGCGGGGCTGGCGCCATCTCCACGCTTACCATACTCTGCCCGGCACGCCCGTTGGCCTCACCGACTTCGCCGTCTCGTCCTTCCTCAAAGACGCAGTGAACCGCCTCGGCGACCTCGCCGATGACGGCAAAACCAACGACTCGTTTAAACCCGAAATCCGGAGTAGGAGCCGATGAGATGGCGCAAGAAGTTGGATCAGATGGTCGTTCGTGAATCCCGAGGTGCACTGAATAGTGCATTGAGCGGGTGAACAAACGAGCAGATGACCAGCAGATTGCGCCA
>JBBRHC010000345.1:0-3781 GCA_038223295.1 Opitutales bacterium | reverse complement strand
AGATTCGACAACGTGTATCCGAAGGGGACGAATCGGAGTTTTAGCCGCAAAAAATCACAAAAAGCGCAAAAAAAGAGAAGGCGGCTGTGATCGGTTGGTTGGTTTTTGCGATTTCTGTGCATTTTTGCGGCCCATTAAATTCGGATAAAACGGGCCGACATTTTGAGGGCTCGTCGCATCAGTATTGATAACGAGCTTGGGCGAAGAGGATGCGGTCTTCGCGGACGGCGTAAACCAAGCGGTGTTCCTGGGTGAGGCGGCGAGACCAGACGCCGGGGCCGAGGTGGCGGAGCGGCTCGGGTTTGCCGGGGCCGCCGAAGGGATCGCGACGGATGGCCTCGACGAGTTTGAGGATTTTTAGGGCGACCTTTCGGTCGGTTTGCGCCCACCAGGCGAGGGTGGCGAGGAAGTCGCGATCAAAGACCAAGCTGCGAGTCGGATCGCTCATACAGGTTCGTTCATGCGGTCACGCGGGCGGCGAGCCCGGCGGGCGTGAGCGTGACGCCTTCGCCTTTCTCGAGGCGGTGCAGGGCCTCGAGCAGACGGCGGGCGTTGGCGGGGGACCGGAGGAGGTGGGCGGTCTCGACGAGGCCACTCCATTCGCCGAGCGGAACGAGGACCACGGATTCGTGGCCACGACGTTCCAGCACCACCGGTTCGCGAGTGGAGACGGTTTCATCCCAGACGCTGGCGAGTCGATCCCGGGCTTCGGTGTAGGAGAGAGTGGTCATGCACCCCGATTAAATACGAACAGGTTTCCTGTCCGGATAGGGTTTCCGAATTCAGCGGTGAGGTGGCGGAGATCGCATTCACCACAGGGTCGAGAGTTCGGGGTAAGCGCGGATTTGGGGGTCGGGGGTGAGCAAGGTGAACGCTTCGTGCTGGGCGGTGGCGATGAGTATGCGGTCGAAGGGATCGGCGTGGAGGCGGGGTAGGGCGCTGGCCCGCAGGGCGATGAGGCTGGTAAACGCGCACTCGCGCAGGCCGTGCAGTTCCAAGGTGCGCGAAAACCAACGGGCGGGCGGTAGTTCCAACGCGAGTTTGCCGCCGGCGTCTTTTTGGCCGATTTCAAAGGCCGTGAGCGGCGAGACATAGAGGCTACCGGCGTTTTTTTTCAGGCAGGCGGCGGCGGCGGGGGAAAGCCGCGATTGGTCGAGGGCGAGCCAAAGGAGGGTGCAGGTATCCAAGAGGATCATCGGGCGTCCTCCGGCCAATCGTCCTCCGTGGCGGCCTCGGTGGGATCGTAGAGAATGCGTCCAGCCAACTCGGGATGAATACGAAGTGGATCGATAGACTTGGACGGAACCGCCCGCAACTCAGCGACGGGCTTGCCATTGCGGCAAATAATCACGGTTTCGCCACGCTCCTCGACGCCAACCAGCAACGCGGAGAGACGGGTTTTGGCTTCGTGGGTATTCACGATGATCATTTAGCTAAACTAAACTAAGTCTTAGTGCACGCAACTAAGAAGACGGCTCAGGGGGCGTCTTCCGGAAGGGTGAACGTGACGCGCACGTCGGGGCCGAGCAGCTGGCCCTCGGGGGTGCGCAGGGTGGCGAGGGCGGCGCGCGGGACGGGGAGGACGAGGCGCACCAACAACTCGCCGTCGGTGCTGGTGGCCTCGGCCTCGCGATCCTGCGGGCCCATCTGGGCGAGGGCTTCGCCGATGGCGTCGAGCAGGACGTCGAATTGCTCGGAGTCGAGGTCGGCCAGTTCGCCGAGGGTGGCCGGGGTGCGAGCGACCAGGGCGCGGCGGGCGGCGTGCAGGGCGTGGCGATCCGCCTCGTCGCGGGCGCGCAGGGCGGCGCGGGCGGCGGAGCGGTTGATGATGCCGGGCGGGGCGCCGCGCGGGGAAACCTGGCCGCGTGCCCACTGGGCGATGGAGATGACAAAGGGCGGAGCGTTTTCCCAAGCGGGGCGCGCGCCGTCGGGCAGCTCGTCCCAGGTGGTGAGGGTGGCGGCGTTGACGCGAAGGTGGCGGGCGGGCGAGAGGGCGAAGGCGGCGCGCCACAGGCGGTGCAAATCGGGCTCGCTCGGGGCCTGGGCGAACCAGCGGGCGAGGACGAGAAAATCGGTGGCGCGGTCGGCGCGGTTGGCCCGCTGATCGTTGATGCGGCGGACGCGCTCGAGAAGCGTGGGGATGGCGGCCATGGCGCGGGCACGCAGGGCGTCGGACTGGGACTGGGCGCCGTCGGCCCCGATGAACCAGCGGCGGAGGCCGTGCCAGCGCGCGTGCCACTGCTCGCGTTGGCGGGCGCGCTCGTCGGCGGTGGGGGCGAGGACGTTGGCGAGGTCGGTGTCGGCGGCGGCATCGAGCAAGGCGGGCAACGCGGGGTGATCGAGGGCGCGCAGGGCGGCGCTGACGCGGTAGGTGGAAGCGATGAGCTCCTTCACGAAGCGGTCGAGGTAACCGATGAGCTCCTCCTTAAGCGCGAGGAAGGCTGACTCCTCCGCGCCGGGGCGGTCGAGCTCGTGTTGCAGGCCGCCGATGAAGGACTGGGCGCGGGTGACGAGGGCGTCGAAGCTGCGCGTCAGGTCGCGGAGCGCGCGCTGGGCCTTGGCCTCGTCGAGCGGGGTGCGGGACAACAGGGCGCGGAGCTCGTCGAGGCTGTCGCCGATCTCGCGCAGGGCGGTGGTGGAGAGCTCGCCGCGCGAGCGCAGGCCGCGTTCGAAAAAATCGAGGGCGCGCTCGGCCATTTCGCCGGCCGGGGTGAGTTGATAGAGAAAGCGCGGGTGGAGGTATTCGGCGATGGTGCGGGCGGAGACGATGTCGCGGGTGGAGGCGAGATTATCCCAGTCGCGCAGCGAGCCGAGGCAGGCCTCGACCTCGCGCTCGGTGTCGGCGGCCGAGTGGGGCCAGGCGGGATCGGCGCCCAGGCGCGCGATGACGTCGGCGGGGCGGAGCGCGACCTCGAAGCGTTCGCGGGCGATGGAGAATACGCGCAGGACGGCGCGGTAGTCGGCGACCTTGGGGGTGGCGAGATGGTGGAAGACGCGGTGGATGCCGTCGCCGACGTGCCCGGCCTCGCCTAGGCCGGTGCGCGTGACGGGCGCGACGAGCTGGGCGGGCGCGGCGGCGACGGGAAACGGTTTATCCACGCAAGGATCTCAGGGATCTAGGGATAGGGGAGGCAAGCGAGACGTGCGGCCCAAGACGGAATAGTTTGCTGCGCTGTGCTCCGTAGTCATTCGGGCCGCTTGCCCGTCATGTGTGAGTATAACGTTGGGATGACTTAGGCATGACGTTGGTATGTTATAGTCGGCTCGGGCCTAGGCCATGGTTGCGGCCTGAAGTTGGTGTAACTGAGCTCTTTTGCTGGATAGCCATCGCTCGGGATTCGACCCGGTGAAATGGGCTTCGCGATCGGCGGCGAGGAGGCGATGTGAAGGATCGGGGCCGAGCTCGCGCGCGGCTGAGTGCGGTGCGCTAAACATTTTACGGCGTCGCGAGTCCGGGGTTTACCTGATTCGGATATTTTGCGTGTTTGAAGAGATGGTCCGTCTGAGTGCTTTCTTTCTGGCTTGTCTGGTGGCTGTGCCGGCGTGCGGGCCGATGGCGGCGCAAACAAATCTTTTTAGCAGGGAAAGCGGGCGCGACGTCGCAGCCGAGGAGCTGATGGGCCAAGCGCTGAGCGTGCTCCGGAACACGCCGAATCTAGGCGTCACCACCTATGCGCGCCAGGTCTCGGTGCCTCTCCGACACGAGGGCTTGAATGCGAGCAACCAAGGGCCGGCGGTTTTGCGTACGGATTATCAGTATGCGGTTACTCGGATCACTTAC